>NZ_JBHXUW010000031.1:0-97951 GCF_042672475.1 Streptomyces sp. NPDC127177 | reverse complement strand
GCAGGGGGGACCCTGTGGGAGAGTAGGACGCCGCCGAACTCCTTTTGATAGTTAAGCCCCGTGCCCTTGTGGCACGGGGCTTTTCTGCGTTCCGGGCCAGAATGCGCAAGGGCATGGATGAGGACGGCCGTGGCGCGTCCTCATCCATCGCAGTGTCTGATGCGGCGTGACACCGGCCCCCGCTACAGGCGACCTGCTGCTTTGAGTGCCAGATAGGCGTCGGCAAGAGCCGGCGCGAGCGCATCCGGGGTGGCATCGACAACCACGACGCCGCGACGCTGGAGCTGCTCCGCCGTATTTCGGCGCTGCGCCTTGGCCCGGGCACCGGCAGCCGCCTCATAGATCGCGTCCACTGTGCCTCTCGCGCCGGCCATCTCCTCGATGTGCGGGTCGCTGACGGCCGCCAGGAGCACGGTATGGCGCTGAGTCAGGCGGGAGAGGACCGGAAGCAGGCCCTCTTCGATGGGGGCCGTGTCGAGGCTGGTCAGAAGCACGATCAAGGAACGGCTGGGGGCGCTCGACAGAGCCGCCGCGCCGAGACCTCGGGCATCCGTCTCCACCAGCTCCGGTTCGAGTGGCGCCATCGCGTCGACCATCGCAGCCAAGACCTCCCCCGCTGCCCGGCGCTGAACGCGGGCGCGCACGCGGCGGTCATAGGCGAGGAGGTCCACGCGATCGCCGGCCCGGGTGGCGAGAGCGGCCAGGAGGAGAGTCGCGTCCATCGCCGCGTCTAGACGAGGGACGTCTCCGACACGCCCCGCCGAGGTACGGCCTGTGTCGAGGACGACCAGGATGTGGCGGTCTCGCTCGGGCCGCCACGTCCGTACGGCGACTGCGGACTGACGGGCGGTGGCCCTCCAGTCGATGGAGCGGGTGTCGTCACCGGGGACGTACGCGCGCAGGCTGTCGAACTCCGTGCCCTCCCCGCGGGTCAGGACGCTTGTGCGGCCGTCGAGTTCGCGGAGTCTCGCGAGCCGGGACGGCAGATGCTTGCGGCTGGTGAACGGGGGAAGGACCCGGACCGTCCACGGCACCTGGTGGTTCCCCTGGCGTGCCGCGAGCCCCATCGGACCGTATGAGCGGACGGTGACCTGCTCGGCATGGCGGTCCCCACGTCGGGTGGGGCGCAGGAACGTGGTGATGCGCCTGCGTTCGCCGGGCGGGATCGCCAGTCTGTGGCGGGAGCCGGGCCGCTCCGTGCCGGGGAGCCAACTACTCGGAGGCCAGGCGTCACGGAGGTGCGCGCGCAGCCGGCGACGGGAAGTATTGACTACGGTGAGTTGCACTTCCGCGCCGTCACCGAGTCGAACGCTTGTGTCACCAGATCGGGTGAACTGGAGCGGTCGTACTGGCGCGGCCAGGGCGTAGTCGCACAGAATTGCCAGAGACAGCGGGGCGTTGACCGCGAGCATTCCCGTCCAGCTCGGGGCCAGAACGCCTACGGGGAGTGACCCCAGAGCGGCGAGCAGCGCGGTGCGTCCGGTGAGGGCCACGATTCACCGCCTCATCGCGGTACGGGTACTTGGGCGAGGACTGCGGTGATGACCGAGTCGGGGGTGACACCTTCCATCTCCGCCTCCGGGCGTAGCTGGATGCGGTGGCGGAGCGTGGGGAGAGCCAGGGCCTTCACGTCATCCGGAATGACGTAGTCGCGGCCTGTGAGCCAGGCCCAGGCCCGGGCAGTGGCCAGCAGAGCGGTGGCACCTCGGGGGGAGACCCCGAGGGAGAGCGAGGGGGAATCGCGCGTGGCACGACAGATATCCACGACGTAGCCGGCGATCTCGGGGAAGACGCTGGTGCGGGCGACGGCGGTACGGGCCGCTTCCAGGTCGGCTGGGCCGGCGACCGGGCGGATGCCCGCTGCCTTCAGATCGCGGGGGTCGAAGCCGTCGGCGTGACGGGTCAGGACGCTGATCTCGTCCTCGCGGGACGGCAGCGGCACCGTGAGCTTGAGCAGGAAGCGGTCCAGCTGGGCTTCCGGAAGCGGGTACGTGCCCTCGTACTCCACCGGATTCTGGGTGGCTGCTACGAGAAAGGGGTCGGGAAGCAGGCGCGGGGTTCCGTCGACGGTGACCTGTCGCTCCTCCATTGCCTCCAGGAGTGAGGACTGCGTCTTGGGAGGAGTCCGGTTGATCTCGTCGGCGAGTAGGAGGTTAGTGAAGACCGGACCCGGCTGGAAGGAGAATTCGGCGGTGCGTGCGTCGTAGACGAGGGATCCGGTGACGTCACTCGGCATCAGGTCCGGGGTGAACTGAACGCGTTTGGTGTCGAGTTCGAGCGACGCCGCGAGAGCTCGGACCAACAGGGTCTTGGCCACGCCCGGGACCCCTTCGAGCAGGACGTGACCTCGGCAGAGCAGCGCGACGACAAGTCCGGTGACCGCCGGGTCCTGTCCGACTACGGCCTTGGCGATCTCCGAGCGCAGCGCTTCCAGGGAGGCGCGGGCCGTGCCGTCGTTCCCGACGGTCTCGGTTGTCCCGGAGGGAACTGGGGGCGGGGCGGTCATGAGGTACGAACCTCTCTTTCGAGGGCGTCGAGTTGGTCTGCCAGAAGGACGAGCGCGGCGTCGTCGGAAGGAGCCGGGCCGAAGACCAGGTCGTGGAGGCCGTTGCCGGTCGTGCAGAGGCGTGCGGAGACGGCGGGCAGGAGCGATGCGGGGGAGTGGGCGTCCCTCGGGGAGACGCCTACGAGGAGTGCGATACGGGCGCGGGCTGCGTGACGCAGTGAGGCGGCGGCGCGGTCGCGTGCGTTGGCCTTGCGATGGAGGCGGGCGCGGCCCTCGGTGGATTCGGATGCGCGAATGGCGACGGGCAGCCGTTCGGCTACCACGGGGCCCAGACGGCGGGCTCGCCAGACGGCGGCGAGCGCGGCCGCGAGCGCCAGTTGCAGTGTGCCCCACAGCCAGCCGGAGGGGATCAGATCGATGAAGCTGCTCCCGCCCGTGCTGTCGTCATCCGTGCCGCCGTCCTTGCCTCTGCCGCCGGCTGAGGCGGAGGGGTCATCGAGCGAGGGGAGGTACCAGACCAGATGCGGGTGGGAACCGAGGAGTTGAAGGGCCAGCGAGGCGTTGCCCTGCTTGTCCAGGCGGTCGTTGTAGAGCATGTCGGGGGAACCGAGAAGGACGGTGTCACCCGCTGCCGGCTGCCGGAGGAGCAGCAGAGAGGGAAGCCCGTCGGCCGGGTAGCAGTCGAGTGTGTCGAGGGTGTCCGAGGTGTAGCGGACACCACCGGTCTCGGCGGTGCCGGCCTGCCGGGCCGCGTCCAGGGAGCACCGAGGGGCGCGTGTGATCACGGGTACGGAGGACTCGGTACGGACGCCTGGGGCCAGGGTGTTCACGGACGGAGGACCGGCGGCGAGGAGTACGGTCCGGCCCGCGGCGTCAGATGTCGCGGCGCGGAGCGTGGTCTGCTGGTTCGGTGTCAGCAGGTCGGGCGTGGTGACGAGCAGAGTGGTGTCGGGGCCGACCGCGGAGGTGGCGGCACCGAGGGTGGTGACGACCCGGACGGATACGCCTTGTTCCTTGAGGAGTTCGGCGACCGCCCGGCTGCCGTAGCGGTCCGCGGAGCGGGGGTCGAGGCGTCCGTGCCGGTCGCCGGAGTGGGTGGCCGCCAGGGCGATTCCGGCGGCGACGAGTACGAGGACGGCGAGCAGCAGCCCACGTGTGCGGTTCCAGATCTGACGAGGGGTGGGGGAGGCCGAGGTGGAGGGCGCGGTGGCCACGGTCATCCGGTAGCTCCCTGGAGCGCGCCGGTCAGCTGCGGCTTTGCTGACTCGATACCGACGTCAAGGGCGACCATGGCCAGGTACACCTGGCGGTCGGCGGTGCGGCCTCCGTATGTGACGTCGTCGAACCGCCGGGCCGCCGATCGCAGTTCCCCGGCGTGTTCGGGGAGCGGGAGACCGGCTTCCGCCGCCGCTTCATCGGCCGTGCGGCCGGGGCGTGGGTCCAGCAGGGCCCGTTCCTCGAGGGCGCGGACGATGGCGCGCATCCGTTCCTGGACCGCCTGGTTCCAGCGGCCGGCGGCTGCGTGGGCCTCGGCGGCCGTGCGGTGCTCCGCCGCGCTGCGGGGGCCGTTCGTGAAGAGGGCGTTCGTCGGCCCGGTCCCGCGTTGCGGGGTGCCGAGCCGCCACCAGAGGGCGGCGAGCAGGGCGAGGGCGATGAGTACGAGCACGACCAGTCCGACCGGGCCGCCGGGGGCGGCGCCCGATGCGGACGAAAGGAGGTCGCCGATCCACGTCCACAGGTGGTCGAGGGCCCGCTTGAGGAGGTTCGGATCGTTCTCGTGGTACATCGGTTTGGACAGCTCGTGCTTCGCCGCTTCGCGGGCGGGATCCCTCGGGGTGTCCACGGGTATGTCGCCGCCAGCCCGGACCAGCAGACGTGCTGCCGCTGTGCCACCCGCCCCCGACACCGTGTCAGCTCCTGTCGTCGTAGCCCGGCAGGCCCGCTGCCCTGGCGAGGTCGAGGTCGAGTGCCTCGCGTCGGATGCGCTGGTCGACGTAGAGCAGCGCCATGACACCCGCGGAGAGCGGGTAGGTGATCGTCGAGACGACGACGTCGCCGATGCCGGAGACGATCAGGTACGGCCAGCCGAAGCTGTTGGGGCCGTCGGTGAGGAACGCGCTCATGCCGCCGCCGTCCACCACCATCGCGATGATGCCGAACGGGATGCCGACCACCAGGGCCACGATGATCGTCAGCAGCCAGGTGAGGGCCAGGATGCCGAAGGTCCGCCACCAGGCGCCGCGGACCAGTTTGGCGCTGCGGCGCATCGACGCGGTGATCGACTGCCGCTCCAGCATCAGTGCCGGGGAGGCGAGGCAGAGGCGAACCATCAGCCAGACGAGCCCGACACATGCGGCGAGAAGGGTGAGGAAGGCGAGCCCGACACCGGCCGTGCCGCCGAGCAGGAAGCTTGGAAGGAGACCGGCGGTCATGATGGCTGCTGCGATGAGGGCCAGCAGCACCGTCAGCCCCAGCAACGGGAGCATCCTGGGCCGGGCCTCGGCCCACGCGTCGGAGAGGGTGACGGGACGGCCGAGCACCGAGCGGCTGATCACGACGGTCAGCACCGCTGTGGTGAAGATCGTGGCGAGCATGGTGATGAGCAGCGTCGGGGCGCTGTTCGACAGGTTGGACTGGAGCGCGTCGGCTTCCTGCCGCAGGGCCTCCGATCCCGTGGCGTTCGAGTCGACGGACGGCGGCTCGGGCAGCAGGTATCGCTGGACCAGGATGATCGCGGTCTGGGCGATCACGGAGACGGTGAGCGTGATGCCGAGGACCGTGCGCCAGTGGGCGCGCATGGTGGATACGGCGCCGTCGAGGATCTCGCCGGTCCCCAGCGGCCGGAGCGGGATGACGCCGGGCTTCGCCGCAGGCGGACGACCGCCCCAGCCGGGCCCCGTGGGACGACCGCCCCAGCCGGGGGCGGGAGGGGGTGCGCCGGGGCCGGGGGCGGAACCGCTCGGCGGGGACCACTGCCCTGCGGGCGGCTGCGTGGAAGACCAGTTTCCCGCAGGTCCGCTGCCGTCGACAGGCTCGGAAGGCCGGGGAATGCCTGCCTCCTGATCGTCGGAGGGGGCAGATCCGGGCGAGGCCCAGCCCGGAGTGTCGTTCATTCTCGCTCCTTAACGGTCCTGTCCGCTCATCGGGGCGTCAGGTTGGCAGCCATCGTGCCACGCGTTGCACCTGTCCGGGCCTGGCGCTCTATCTCCTTCGTCCCTTCATGTGCGGGCCGCTTACCGGGCAGACTGGGTGGATGGCTGATCAGGACGCACAACCGCCGGTGGGCACCGCCCCTTCGGCGCTTCCCGTACTTCGCTGGGACGAGCCTCCGGAAGGTCCCGAGCTGGTGCTCCTCGACCAGACGCGGTTGCCGGCGGAGGAGGCCGAGCTGGTGTGTGCCGATGTGCCCGCGCTGGTGGAGGCGATCCGGACGCTGGCGGTGCGGGGAGCACCGCTGCTGGGCATCGCGGGAGCCTATGGGGTGGCTCTGGCCGCGGCACGGGGTGAGGACGTGGCGGCGGCCGCGGGGCTGCTGGCAGGGGCGAGGCCCACCGCGGTGAACCTGGGTTACGGCGTGCGGCGTGCGGCCGGGGCGTACCGGGCGGCGCTCGACAAGGGAGCGGGTCCGGAGCGGGCGGCTGCGGAGGCGCTGGCGGAGGCCAGGGCGCTGCACCGGGAGGATGCCGTGGCCAGTGGGCGTATGGCGCGGTTCGGGCTCACCCTCCTCGATGAGCTGCTGCCCGGGGGCGCGCATCAGTTGCTGACCCACTGCAACACCGGGGCGCTCGTCTCGGGAGGCGAGGGCACCGCCTTCGCCGTCGCGCTCGCGGCACACCGGGCGGGCCGGCTGAGGGGGCTGTGGGTGGACGAGACCCGGCCGCTGCTTCAGGGGGCCAGGCTGACCGCGTACGAGGCTGCACGCAACGGCATGCCGTACAGCGTGCTCACGGACAACGCCGCGGGGTCGCTGTTCGCCGCGGGAGAGGTGGACGCCGTACTCATCGGTGCTGACCGCATCGCCGCGGACGGATCGGTGGCCAACAAGGTGGGGAGCTATCCGCTGGCGGTGCTCGCGAAGTATCACCACGTACCGTTCATCGTGGTGGCACCGACCACGACCGTGGATCTGGGCACCGCGGACGGGGCGGCGATCACGGTGGAACAGAGACCCGCTCGAGAAGTGACGGAGGTCACATTCCCGCAGGGTGGGCTCTCCGGCCGGGAAGCGGGTGCAGTGGTCGTGGCACCGCCGGGATCCCCGGCGTACAACCCGGCCTTCGACATCACGCCGTCGGAGCTGATCACGGCCATCGTCACGGAAGAGGGCGTAATCTCCCCGGTCACAGGGGTCGGACTGGCAGAGCTGTGTGCCAGATCATCGCAGATAACGATTAGCTAATGGGATGATGTCGTTTATGAAGGGACGCGTCCTTGTCGTCGACGACGACACCGCACTGGCCGAGATGCTCGGGATTGTGCTGCGTGGTGAGGGGTTCGAGCCGTCGTTCGTAGCGGACGGCGACAAGGCACTTGCTGCATTTCGTGAGGCCAAGCCGGACCTGGTCCTGCTGGATCTCATGCTGCCCGGTAGGGACGGCATCGAGGTCTGCAGGCTGATCAGGGCCGAGTCCGGTGTGCCGATCGTCATGCTCACTGCCAAGAGCGACACGGTTGACGTGGTGGTGGGCCTGGAGTCCGGGGCCGACGACTACATCGTCAAACCGTTCAAACCTAAGGAGTTGGTTGCCCGGATCAGGGCACGTTTGCGGAGGTCCGAGGAGCCGGCGCCGGAGCAGCTGACCATCGGTGACCTGGTCATAGATGTGGCCGGGCACTCGGTGAAGCGGGACGGGCAGTCCATCGCGCTGACCCCGCTGGAGTTCGACCTGCTGGTCGCGCTGGCACGCAAGCCGTGGCAGGTCTTCACCCGTGAGGTACTGCTCGAGCAGGTGTGGGGATACCGCCATGCCGCCGACACCCGGCTGGTGAATGTGCATGTTCAGCGTCTGCGTTCCAAGGTCGAGAAGGACCCGGAGCGGCCGGAGATCGTGGTGACCGTCCGAGGCGTCGGTTACAAGGCCGGACCGAGCTGACATGTCCCTGCGTAGCGCTGCTCCGAAGCCCGGGGAGCCGGGAGTCCGTTCGGAGCGGGCTGCCGGTTCAGGGCACACGTCGACTCATGGCGGGCTCTTCCTGCAGGGCGGCCGGTTGTTCCAGAACCGGGCGCCCGGCGGGCCGGTGCCGCGACTGCTGATGCGATGGGTGCGGCGTCCGCTGCTGCCCGCCGTGCGGCTGTGGCGGCGCAACCTCCAGCTACGGGTCGTCGCGGGCACCCTGCTGATGTCGCTCGGCGTGGTGCTGCTGCTCGGCCTGGTCGTGATCGGACAGGTGCGCAACGGCCTGCTGGACGCGAAGGGCAAAGCCGCGCAGACCCAGGCCGCCGGCGGATTCGCCGCTGCCCAGGAGAAGGCGAACGCACCGCTCTCCCCCACGGGGCAGGGCGGCGACGCCACGGACGGCACGACCGCCAACAACTCCTGGCGGACCGAGCTGGTGGACCAGCTCGCCAGTGGCGGGAAGAACGCCTTCAACGTGGTGGCGCTCAGCGCCGACGAGGGGTCACGCGCACCCCGCGGCTCGGGCAGCGTCGAGGCCGCGAGTATTCCGCAGAGCCTCCGCGAGTCCGTGAACAAGGGCCCGGGGGCGTTCCAGACGTACGCCCTGATCCGCTACGCGAACGGGCAGGAGTCGCAGCCCGGTCTCGTCGTGGGCAAGCGGCTGTACGACATCGACCGCAACCCCTACCAGCTCTACTACGTCTTCCCGCTGACGCAGGAGGAGAAGTCCCTGACGCTGGTCAAGGGCACGCTGGCCACCGCGGGCCTGTTCGTGGTGGTCCTGCTCGGGGCCATCGCCTGGTTCGTGGTGCGCCAGGTCGTCACACCTGTCCGCATGGCGGCCGGGATCGCCGAACGGCTCTCCGCCGGCCGGCTCCAGGAACGGATGAAGGTCACCGGCGAGGACGACATCGCCCGGCTCGGTGAGGCCTTCAACAAGATGGCGCAGAGCCTCCAGCTGAAGATCCAGCAGTTGGAGGAGCTCTCCCGGATGCAGCGGCGGTTCGTCTCCGACGTCTCGCACGAGCTGCGGACGCCACTGACGACGGTGCGGATGGCTGCCGATGTCATCCATGAGGCACGCGTCGACTTCGATCCCGTCACGGCACGCTCCGCGGAGCTGCTCGGTGACCAGCTCGACCGGTTCGAGTCGCTGCTCTCCGATCTGCTGGAGATCAGCCGGTTCGACGCGGGAGCCGCCGCGCTGGAGGCCGAGCCGATAGACCTGCGGCAGGTCGTGCGACGGGTCATCGGTGGCGCCGAGCCGCTCGCCGAGCGAAAGGGCACCCGGATCCGGGTGGTCGGTGACGAGCAGCCGGTGATAGCGGAGGCCGACGCACGGAGGGTCGAGAGGGTCCTGCGCAACCTGGTCGTCAACGCCGTCGAGCACGGCGAGGGCCGCGATGTCGTGGTGCGCATGGGCGTGGCCGGCGGAGCGGTCGCGGTCGCCGTCCGGGACTACGGCGTGGGGCTGAAGCCCGGCGAGGCGACCCGGGTGTTCAACCGTTTCTGGCGGGCCGACCCGGCCCGCGCACGGACGACCGGCGGCACCGGCCTGGGGCTGTCGATCGCGGTCGAGGACGCCCGGCTGCACGGCGGCTGGCTGCAGGCCTGGGGCGAGCCCGGTGGCGGCTCGCAGTTCCGGCTGACGCTGCCGCGTACGGCGGACGAGCCGCTGCGCGGTTCGCCGATACCGCTGGAGCCCGAGGACTCACGGCGTAATCGCGAGGACCGGGAGCGTGCCGCGGCAGCTCCCGCACCGGCGGTCGGCGGCGAGCACAGGCTGATGGCGGTGCCCTCCCAGGCCGCGGGTACGGACCGCTCACCGCTGCCCGTACCGGCTCGAGCCCCCGCGGCCGCCCGGAAGGCTCCGGTCTCGGTACATCCGGCGGCGCTGCCCGGCAGTGGCGCGCGAGTGGTGCCGCGGCCCGCCGAGGAGCGGCCGGGCCACAACGACTCTCCGGGGCAGGATCCGGGGCGGGAGGACACGACTCGTGGGCACTGACCGTCTGCAGGGTGGCCGTGGACGTGCGGCGGGGATGACCGTGCTGCTGGGATGCGGTGCCCTGCTGCTGACCGCGTGCGGCTCGATGCCCGTCACCGGGGACGTCAAGGCAGTGGACGCCTCGCAGCCCGGCGACTCCCAGGTCCAGGTGTACGCGGTCGCGCCGCGTGACGGTGCCACCCCGAACGAGGTGGTCGACGGCTTCCTGGAGTCGATGACCAGCGACGACTCCGATTTCCGCACGACGCGCAAGTACCTCACGCAGGAGGCGTCGAAGGCATGGAAGCCCAGCACGGTCACCACCGTGCTGGCCAAGGCGCCGAACCGGAGCGACCGGCCGCTTCACGAGAGCGACGGCAGCACCACCGAGGTCACGTACACCCTGACCGGCGAGCGGGTGGCGACCGTCGACGAGCAGAACGCGTACCAGCCGCTGGCTCCCACGGACTACTCCCGCACCCTCCATCTGGTGCGGGAGAACGGGCCGGACGGCAAGCAGTGGCGCATCGACATCGTGCCGGACGGCCTGGTGCTCGGGCAGTCGGACTTCAAGCGGCTCTACCGCTCCGTCAACAAGTTCTACTTCGCGAGCGGGCGGTCCGAGGCGGAGTCGACCCTCGTCGCCGACCCCGTCTACATCCGTAACCGGACGGACCCCGCCACCGGGATGGACACCGTGACGCAGGCGGTCCGCAGTCTCCTGAGGGGCCCGACCGACTGGCTGCGGCCGGTGGTCGAATCACGCTTCCCGGCCGGCGCGGGACTGCGGAAGGACGTCACCTCGCTGACGCCCGACGACCGCAACGTGCTGAAGGTCCCGCTCAACAGGAAGGCGGACGGGGTCGGGCAGCACTCCTGCCGGATGATGGCCTCGCAGGTGCTCTTCACCCTCCGGGACCTGACGTCGGCACGGGTCGAGCAGGTGGAGCTGCAGCGCTCGGACGGTTCGCCGCTGTGCGTGCTCGGAGCGGACCAGGCCGAGGAGTACGCCCCCGACGATTCGTCCGGCGGGCCCGACAGCCAGTACTTCGTCGATGCCAAGGGGCACGTGCAGCGCATACCGGGGAGCACCAAGGGCAGCGGGAAGCCGGAGCCGGTGGCCGGACCGTTCGGTACCGGTACGGCGAGGGTGAGTTCGGTCGGCGTGGCCCGGGACGAGCAGCTGGCCGCGGCGCTGTCGCAGCAGGGCGACACGCTCTACGTGGCCTCCATCACCGAGGACGGTGAGCTGCCGGCCCCGGCGGTGACGAGCAAGGCCGCCAACGTCAAGAACCGTCTGACGGCACCCAGCTGGGACGGCAGGGGCGACCTCTGGGTCGCCGACCGCGACCCGGACAATCCCCGGCTGCTGCGGCTGGCCGGTGGAGCGGGCAAGCCGCAGGAAGTCGCCGTGCCGGGCCTGGACGGCAGCCGCATCAAGGGGCTGCGGCTCTCCTCGGACGGGGTGCGGATCGCCCTGCTGCTGACGAGCGACGGTCATACGACCCTGAAGATCGGCCGGATCGAGCGCCGGGGTCCGCAGGACAAGCCGCGGATCTCCGTGGTGGACCTGCGGCAGGCCGCACCGCAGCTGGCCGATGTGACGGCGATGTCGTGGTCCGGTGGGAGCCGTCTCGTGGTGGTCGGCAAGGAACAGGGCGGCGTGCAGCAGGTCCGCTACGTGCAGGCGGACGGCTCGACTCCCTCGTCCGGTGTGCTGCCCGGGGTGAACCAGGTGCTCGCGATCGCCGCGGCGGACGACGAGCAGCTGCCGCTGATGGCGGACACGCAGGGCGACGGAATAGTGAAACTGCTGCCCGGCGACAACTGGCAGACGGTCCTCAAGGAGGGCTCGGCGCTGGTCTACCCGGGCTGACGCCTCCAGGCGCGTCCGGGTTTTCCACAGGGGTGGTCCGGCGGCCCGGCCGGGGGCACAGTGGAACCATGCGCGGGTGGTGGCGGGAGATCACCGGACTGGTCCTGCCGGTGGCCTGTGGAGGCTGCGGCAGGCCTCGGACGGAGCTGTGCGACGACTGCGGTGCGCAGCTCCACGGCGGGGTGCCGCGCCGGGTGACACCCGTGCCGGAGCCTGACGGCCTGCCAGAGGTGCACGCCGCCGCCGACTACGGGAACGCGGTACGGGCGGTGCTGCTGGCCCACAAGGAGCGGGGTGCACTCGGCCTGGCAGGGGCGCTCGGCAAGGCGCTGGCGGGTGCCGTGAGAGCCGGGGCGGGGCCACCGCACCGTCCTGGACCCCTGCTGCTCGTACCCGTGCCGTCCGCACGCCGGGCCGTGGCCGCGCGCGGACATGATCCGACCCGCCGGATCGCCCTGGCGGCAGCGGCGGAACTGCGGCGCGCGGGGACCCCGGCGCGGGTGGCCGCTGTGCTGCGGCAGCGACGTCAGGTGGCCGACCAGTCGGGGCTCGGGGCCCGGGAGCGCCGGGCGAATCTGACGGGCGCGCTGGACGTGGCGGCGGGAGGTGCCCGGCTGCTGGCGGCCGGACAGGTCGTGCTGGTCGACGACCTGCTCACGACGGGTGCCTCGCTGGCCGAGGCGGCACGGGCGATCGACAGGGCCGACGGGTCGAACGGCCTTGCTGCCGGGGCGTGCCTTGCGGCGGTTGTCGCAGTATCTCCTTCTGCCTTCGAAATAAACCGGAACTGCACATGAAGTTGCATCGTTGCAGGTAGTGAGTGGGTAAAAAGACCTGAACGGAGGTACGTGCGAGTAGCGGGTGCCGACAGGCGGCCGGGCAGGCTATGTTCGGTTGTGAGGAATGGTGAATGCCAGACCTCGGCGAATGCACCACCAGGTTTCGGGCAGGTAACCCACCAGCAGATGAGAATCCGCAAATTCGGTGGGGTGGAGTCCTTGCCGACGGGGGAGGAGGAGGTGGAAGTCACCGAGTCCGCGGCTCCGGTGACCACCGGGGCCTGGTGCAAAAGGGAGATGCTCCGCCGCTGAGCGGAGCGATCCGGGAACGGAGTTCTGCGTGGACATCGTCGTCAAGGGCCGCAAGACCGAGGTGCCCGAGCGGTTCCGCAAGCACGTGGCCGAGAAGCTGAAGCTGGACAAGATCCAGAAGTTCGACGGCAAGGTGATCAGCCTCGACGTGGAGGTGTCCAAGGAGCCGAATCCCCGTCAGGCGGACCGTTCCGACCGGGTGGAGATCACGCTCCGCTCACGTGGACCGGTCATCAGGGCGGAAGCGGCCGCAGGCGACCCGTACGCAGCGCTGGACCTGGCCACCGGCAAGCTGGAGGCCAGGCTGCGCAAGCAGCACGACAAGCGCTACAGCCGCCGCGGTTCGGGGCGCATCTCTGCCGCCGAAGTCGCCGAAGTCGTGCCGGAGGCCGCGTCGTTCAACGGGGACGGCGAACTGATCCCCGACGAAGTGGCCAAGCCCGTACCCACCACCAGGATCGGCTCGCTCGAGGTGCAGGGCGAAGGACCGCTGGTGATGCGCGAGAAGACGCACGTCGCGGCGCCCATGTCGCTCGACCAGGCGCTCTACGAGATGGAACTGGTCGGACACGACTTCTATCTGTTCGTCGACTCCGAGACGAAGGAACCCAGTGTCGTCTACCGGAGGCATGCCTATGACTACGGCGTCATCCACCTGAGGACCGACCCGCTGGCCGCCGATGAGGCGGGCGGCGCGGGCGGCGCGCTCGGCGGCTGACACCACCGCTCCGTGGTGCCCCTGGAGCGCCTTGTGCGCCCCCAGGGGCACCCGCGTGCGACCACTGGATCACCGCTCTGACGTCCGGGCATGAAATCATGGCGGCCCAAGCCAATCGGTGCTGTGCGACCTGCCGTTGGCGGACGGTTTGTGAACTTCAGGCCATGGACTTCAGGGGGAGGAACGATGGCGGACACCTTCGGGCCCGTGCGCGATGCGAATGACCACGACGCTGCCGGTGCCCACGCCGGAGCGGACGAGGACGGCGGTTCCGGGAAGGAGCCGATCCGGGTCCTCGTGGTGGACGACCACGCACTCTTCCGCAGAGGACTGGAGATCGTTCTCGCGCAGGAGGAGGACATCCAGGTCGTCGGCGAAGCGGGGGACGGTGCGGAGGCGGTGGACAAGGCGGCCGATCTGCTGCCCGACATCGTGCTGATGGACGTACGGATGCCCAAACGCGGCGGCATCGAGGCCTGCACCTCCATCAAGGAGGTGGCTCCCAGCGCGAAGATCATCATGCTGACGATCAGCGACGAGGAAGCCGACCTCTACGACGCGATCAAGGCGGGCGCCACCGGATACCTCCTCAAGGAGATCTCCACGGACGAGGTGGCCACCGCGATCCGGGCGGTCGCCGACGGGCAGTCCCAGATCAGTCCGTCCATGGCGTCCAAACTGCTCACCGAGTTCAAGTCGATGATCCAGCGGACCGACGAGCGCCGGCTGGTACCGGCTCCCCGGCTCACCGAGCGTGAGCTCGAAGTCCTCAAATTGGTTGCAACGGGCATGAACAATCGCGATATCGCGAAGGAACTCTTCATTTCCGAGAACACCGTGAAGAACCACGTGCGCAACATTCTCGAGAAGCTGCAGTTGCACTCCCGGATGGAAGCCGTGGTCTATGCCATGCGGGAGAAGATCCTCGAGATCAGATGAGCCGGCCGGGTAAAGGCCTGGGAATGCGAGGTCCTCATGCCAGGAGGCGAGCGATTTCCCGGGTGAGCGGCTCGCGCAGCTCCGGTGCGTCGACCCGCTCCAGCCGGACGTGCGTGCAGCCGACCCAGGACGCAGCCTCGACCAGCGCCTCCGCCATGGGAAGCACGGCCTTCACGCCCGCCAGGGACGCCTGCCGGGCGATCAGCGTCGTGCCCTCGCGCGCCGGGTCGACCCGGCCCTGGAGCTTGCCGCCCGCCAGCAGGGGCATCGCGAAGTAGCCGTGGATCCGCTTCGGCTTGGGGACGTAGGCCTCCAGCCGGTGGGTGAAGGCGAAGATCCGCTCGGTGCGCGCCCGCTCCCAGACCAGCGAGTCGAACGGCGACAGCAGCGTCGTACGGTGCCGGCCGCGCGGCTCCGCGGCCAGCGCCGCCGGATCGGCCCAGGCCGGCTTGGCCCAGCCCTGGACCGACACCGGGACCAGGCCCGAGTCCGCGACCACCGCGTCGAACTGCTCGCCCTTGAGCCGGTGGTAGTCGGCGATGTCCGCGCGGGTACCCACTCCCAGTGACTGCCCGGCGAGCTTCACCAGCCGGCGCAGGCACTCCGCGTCATCCAGGTCGTCGTGGAGCACCGCCTCGGGCAGGGCCCGCTCCGCGAGGTCGTAGACCCGCTTCCAGCCCCGCCGCTCGGTGCACACCACCTCGCCGTACATCAGTGCCCGCTCGACAGCCACCTTCGACGCCGACCAGTCCCACCACTCCCCGCCGTTCTTCGCGCCGCCCAGCTCCGTGGCGGTCAGCGGGCCCTCGGCGCGCAGCTGCTTGATGACGGTGTCGTACACGCCGTCCGGCAGGTCGTGGTGCCACTGCGGGCGGGAGCGGTAGGCGCGGCGGCGGAACGCGAAGTGCGGCCACTCCTCGACCGGCAGGATGCACGCCGCGTGCGACCAGTACTCGAAGGCGCGGCCACCTGACCAGTACGCCTCCTCGACCGGGCGCCGGCCGACCGCGCCGAGGCGGGCGTACGGAATCAGCTCGTGCGACCGGGCGAGCACCGAGATCGTGTCGAGCTGCACGGCGCCGAGATGCCGGAGCACTCCCGGCACCCCGCCCCGGCGGTCCGGGGCGCCCAGAAATCCCTGGGCGCGCAGGGCGATCCTGCGGGCCTGGTCGGCGGAGAGTTCGACTGCGGGAGGCTGCACGGACGTCATGCGTCGAACCCTAGAGGGCGGCACTGACAATCCGGGGCCCCGTCGTGTCCCTCACGGACCGGTGGAGGTGCTCGCCGGGAGATAGGCGCAGGTGCCCGGCAGGCCGAGGTCCGACGGGAGCAGTGCGCCGGTCCACGTATCGCGTCGTACGCCCTTGTTCAGCAGCCCGGAGCGCCGGCCGCCCTCCATGCGGAAGCCGGCCCGCAGCGCCACGGCCCGGGAGGCCACATTGCCGGCCTCCGCCAGCCACTCCAGCCGGTCGCCGCCGAGCGAGGCGAACGTCCAGTGGGCGGCGCGACGGACCGCTTCCGTCGTGTAGCCGCGGCCGCGGTGCTCCGGCGCGGTCCAGAATCCCACCTCGTAGGTGCCCGGCCCGCTGCAGCGGTTGATGCCGAGCGCACCGGTCAGGGCCCCGCCCTCGCGCAGTACGACGGCGAAGTTGTACATGGAGTCGTCCTGCCACCCGCCGGGGGAGAACTGCCGGGTGAAGAGTTCCGCGTCCGTGCGGCTGTAGGGGGAGGGCACGACCGTCCAGCGCCGGATGTCGGGATCCTGGCAGGCGGCGTGCACCTCGTCCGTGTCGTCCGGGGCGAAGGGGCGCAGCAGCAGACGGTCCGTGGTGAGGGTGATCGGCTCCATGTGCGGATTCTGGTGACCTTCGGGGGTGCGTGGCGAGCACTTTTCGGTCTTCCCGGCACCTTCGGAGCCCTTTGTCCGTTGACCGGGAAGGGCACTGCGAGCTCAAGGCAGTGGCAGCCCTCCCGGCGCGGCGGGGTCCTCGCTTACGATGGCCGTTGCGGTGGGGCCCACCTGCCGTGCCCGCGCCAGAGTCCATAACACGACCCAGTGCCAGGCCCGACCGGCAAGGAGACCAGCCTCAGTGTCCGTCTTCAACAAGCTCATGCGTGCAGGCGAAGGCAAGATCCTGCGCAAACTGCACCGCATCGCGGACCAGGTCAGCTCCATCGAAGAGGACTTCGTCAACCTCTCCGACGCCGAGCTGCGGGCGCTCACCGACGAGTACAAGGAACGGTACGCGGACGGCGAGAGCCTGGACGACCTGCTTCCCGAGGCATTCGCGACCGTCCGTGAGGCCGCCAAGCGGGTCCTCGGACAGCGCCACTACGACGTCCAGATGATGGGCGGCGCAGCCCTGCACCTCGGTTACGTGGCCGAGATGAAGACCGGCGAGGGCAAGACCCTCGTCGGCACCCTGCCGGCGTATCTCAACGCGCTCTCCGGCAAGGGCGTTCACCTGATCACGGTCAACGACTACCTCGCCGAGCGTGACTCGGAGATGATGGGCCGCGTCCACAAGTTCCTCGGACTGAGCGTCGGCTGCATCATCGCCAACATGACTCCGGCCCAGCGCCGTGAGCAGTACGGCCGCGACATCACGTACGGCACGAACAACGAGTTCGGCTTCGACTACCTCCGCGACAACATGGCGTGGTCGCAGGACGAGCTCGTCCAGCGCGGTCACAACTTCGCGATCGTCGACGAGGTCGACTCGATCCTGGTCGACGAGGCCCGTACGCCGCTGATCATCTCCGGTCCCGCCGACCAGGCCACCAAGTGGTACGGCGACTTCGCCAAGCTGGTCACCCGGCTGTCGAAGGGTGAGGCGGGCAACCCGCTCAAGGGCATCGAGGAGACCGGCGACTACGAGGTCGACGAGAAGAAGCGGACCGTCGCGATCCACGAGCCCGGTGTCGCGAAGGTGGAGGACTGGCTCGGCATCGAGAACCTCTACGAGTCGGTGAACACCCCCCTCGTCGGGTACCTCAACAACGCCATCAAGGCCAAGGAACTCTTCAAGAAGGACAAGGACTACGTCGTCATCGACGGCGAAGTCATGATCGTCGACGAGCACACCGGCCGTATCCTCGCCGGCCGCCGCTACAACGAGGGCATGCACCAGGCGATCGAGGCGAAGGAAGGGGTGGACATCAAGGACGAGAACCAGACCCTTGCCACGATCACCCTGCAGAACTTCTTCCGCCTCTACGGCAAGCTCTCCGGGATGACCGGTACGGCGATGACCGAGGCCGCCGAGTTCCACCAGATCTACAAGCTCGGTGTGGTGCCGATCCCGACCAACCGGCCGATGGTCCGGGCCGACCAGTCGGACCTGATCTACCGCACGGAGGTCGCGAAGTTCGCCGCCGTCGTCGACGACATCGCCGAGAAGCACGAGAAGGGCCAGCCGATCCTGGTCGGCACGACCTCGGTCGAGAAGTCCGAGTACCTCTCGCAGCAGCTGTCGAAGCGCGGTGTGCAGCACGAGGTGCTCAACGCCAAGCAGCACGACCGGGAGGCGCCGATCATCGCCCAGGCCGGGCGCAAGGGCGCGGTCACGGTCGCGACGAACATGGCGGGCCGCGGTACGGACATCAAGCTCGGCGGCAACCCCGACGACCTGGCCGAGGCGGACCTGCGTCAGCGCGGGCTCGACCCGGTCGAGCACGTCGAGGAGTGGGCGGCCGCGCTGCCCGCGGCGCTGGAGAAGGCCGAGCAGGCCGTGAAGGCCGAGCACGACGAGGTCAAGGACCTCGGCGGGCTGTACGTCCTGGGCACGGAGCGGCACGAGTCGCGCCGCATCGACAACCAGCTGCGCGGTCGTTCCGGCCGTCAGGGCGACCCGGGCGAGTCCCGCTTCTACCTCTCGCTGGGTGACGACCTGATGCGTCTGTTCAAGGCGCAGATGGTCGAGCGTGTGATGTCGATGGCCAACGTGCCGGACGACGTGCCGATCGAGAACAAGATGGTGACGCGCGCGATCGCGTCGGCGCAGTCGCAGGTCGAGCAGCAGAACTTCGAGACGCGTAAGAACGTCCTGAAGTACGACGAGGTGCTCAACCGGCAGCGTGAGGTCATCTACGGCGAGCGGCGCCGGGTCCTGGAGGGTGAGGATCTGCAGGACCAGATCCGCCACTTCATGGACGACACGATCGACGACTACATCCGCCAGGAGACGGCGGAGGGGTTCGCCGAGGAGTGGGACCTGGACCGGCTGTGGGGCGCGTTCAAGCAGCTCTACCCGGTGAAGGTCACGGTTGTCGAGCTGGAGGAGGCCGCCGGGGATCTTGCCGGGGTCACCGCCGAGTTCATCGCCGAGTCCGTCAAGGACGACATCCACGAGCAGTACGACGAGCGTGAGAAGACGCTCGGCTCCGACATCATGCGTGAGCTGGAGCGGCGTGTGGTGCTCTCCGTGCTGGACCGCAAGTGGCGTGAGCACCTCTACGAGATGGACTACCTCCAGGAAGGCATCGGCCTGCGGGCCATGGCGCAGAAGGACCCGCTGGTCGAGTACCAGCGCGAGGGCTTCGACATGTTCAACGCCATGATGGAGGGCATCAAGGAGGAGTCCGTCGGCTACCTGTTCAACCTGGAGGTTCAGGTCGAGCAGCAGGTCGAGGAGGTGCCGGTGCAGGACGAGGCGACCTCGCTGTCCAAGGAGGACGCCGTTCCGGCGGCGCGTCCGGAGATCCGGGCGAAGGGGCTCGACGCCCCGCAGCGTCCGGACCGGCTGCACTTCTCCGCTCCCACGGTGGACGGGGAGGGCGGTGTCGTCGAGGGCGACTTCTCCAACGGGGAGGGTGACGGTGACGGCGCTGCCGGCGCGGGGTCGGACGGGCTGACCCGGGCGGAGCGGCGCAAGGCGCAGAAGAGTGGTGGGGGTGGACGGCGCCGCAAGAAGTAGCGGGCGCTGATCGCGGCCGGGGCCGGGCACCTTCGGGGTGGCCGGCCCCGGCCGTTGTTGTGTGCGGTGTGCGGTGCGGTGCGGTGTGTGGTGCGGTGCGATGCCGTGCGGTGGGGGGGTGGGGTGGGGCGCCTGCGGGGGCTCTTGTCCCCTACCCGCCCCTTCCCGTAACCGGGGCTCCGCCCCGGACCCCGCTCCTCAAACGCCGGAGGGGCTGGATTGGCGCAGCGCTCCTCAAGCGCCGGAGGGGCTGGGTTGGCGCAGCGCTCCTCAAGCGCCGGAGGGGCTGGGTTGGCGCAGCGCTCCTCAGGCGCCGGAGGGGCTTGATTGGCGCGGCGCTCTGAGTGGTTCTGGCGGGCGTTGTGGCTCCCTTCTGTCCTGGAGTGCTCTGCGGGGCCCGCGTGTGGTCCTGCGGCCCTTGCGCGGCCCTGGGGGGCCCTCCCGGCTCGGCGCCGCCCCTGTGCAGGCCACAGGGGCGGCGGCCGGTCAGGACGGGCGGCGGGCCGGGGCGCTGCCCAGTTCCACTGCGGCGCAGCGCCAGCGGAGGTCCGGGCCCTGTTCCAGGCGGAAGGCCATGGCCCGGACCTGTTCGCCCGCCGCGATGCTCGCGCAGGCCTCCACCACGCCCGGGGCCGGCTGGGCGCCGCGGCACATGCGGATCACGGGGCGGGCGCCGCGGCTCCTGAGAGGGGTGGTGGGGGCCAGTTCGGCAAGTTGGTCGTAGGCCTCGCCGATGGTGTGGCCGAGCATCCAGTGCACCGGGCGCTGGCCGCTGAGGACGGCCAGGAGGCGTTCCGCGAACCACTGGTGGGGGCGGACGCGCCGGGGTGTCCGGTGGCGTTGCGGGGGGACCGTTTCGGGCCTGCGTGCGTCGTGGCGTCCGGCGGGCCGGGTCCTGTTCATGGTCACTGTTCATCGCCCCCGTGCTTCAGAGGCCCGGTGGAATACCGGGCGGTAACTTCTGCTGTGGATCTTCTACGGGGGTGGCGACCCGGCCGCAAGCATCGACAGGGCCGGGGGAGGAGGGCGGGGAATTCACCTATCCGGGGGGCGGACCCGGTTCGGCGGGAGGCGCGGGGACGGGCCGGGCAGGGTGAGGGGCGGTCGCCGGGTGGACGGGGCGGGCCCCGTACAGGTAACCCCAAAGGGGGACGCCGCACGTATCCTGAGGGCGTCTCCGACTACGAAAGCGGCCAAGCCATGCGCGTGTACGTCCCCCTGACCCTCTCCGGTCTCGCAGCGGCGCACAGGGCGGGCGAGCTCGGCCCCGGTCCGCTCACCGCCTACGCGGTGACTCCCGGGCTGCGTGAGTGGTACGTCTCCGACGACATCGAGGAGCTGGAGTACGCGGCGCTCAACCGGGCCGCGTCCGCGTCGCTGCGGATGATCGCCGGCGACCCGGACGCCACCCGCCGTCGGGTCGTCGTCGCCGTCGATGTGCCGGACGGGGACGCGGTCGCCGACCCCGACCACATCCTGGACGCCTCCTCGCTCGGTGAGGTCACGATCGCCTCCGCCGTGACGCTTGCCAAGGCCGCCGCGGTGCACGTCGACTCGGACGACGCCGACAAGGACGTCACGGCGGCCGCGGCGGCTCTGGGGGCGGCCGACCTGGGCGACGACGACGCCCAGTTCACCGTGGACGGCGCCGAGGACCACGAGCTGCTCTGGTTCGGTATCCAGGAGATTCCGAACCTGATCGCCTGATCGCCTGAGGGCGGGGAGCGGGCCGGACGGGCCGTCGCTGTCCGTCGGCTGTCCGTTTGTCAGTGGCGGCGGGTATTTTTCTTGGCATGGGGACGCAGGGGAAGAACCGCACGCATCTGGTCTGGGACTGGAACGGCACGCTGCTCGACGACAACATCGCGGTCGTCGGGGCGACGAACGCCGCGTTCATGGAGGTCGGCGTCGCGCCGATCACCCTGGACCAGTACCGGGAGACGTACTGCGTCCCGATACCCCGGTTCTACGAACGCCTGATGGGCCGGCTGCCCACGGACGCCGAGTGGGACCGGATGGATCTGGTCTTCCACCGCCACTACACCGAGCAGCGGGAAGCCTGCGGGCTCACCGAGGGTGCCGCCGAGCTGCTCGCGCAGTGGCAGCGGGCCGGCCGGAGCCAGTCCCTGCTGAGCATGTACGGGCACGACGAGCTCGTCCCCGTGGTGCGGGGGTACGGCATCGAACCCCACTTCGTGCGTGTCGACGGGCGCACCGGGCGGTCCGGCGGCAGCAAGGCCCAGTACATGGAGCGGCATTTCGCGGCCCTGGACGGGATATCCCCGGAGCACACGGTGATCATCGGGGACGCCGTCGACGATGCGGTGGCAGCCGCCCATGTCGGCGCGAGAGCGGTGCTCTACACCGGCGGATCACACAGCCGGACCAGTCTGGAGGCGGCCGGAGTGCCCGTCGTGGACACCCTGGCCGAAGCGGCGGCCCTGGCCGAGCAACTGGCCGGGTAGCCGCGGCGGCGCCGCCGTCCCCGGGTCCGGTACCGGTGTCCCCCCGGTGCCGGTGCAGACCCGGTACCGGTGCAGACCCGGTGCCGGTGCACGCCCGGTTCGGGTGCGGCGGTCGGGCGCCGGGCTGTGACCTTGCGGTGCGGGGCCGGGGCCCGGCCGTGACCCGGCGGTCCTTGAGGGCGGGGCATGGCGGTACCGGAGTGCGTCGGCACCGTCCGGAGCGCTGTCCAGAGTGTCAAAGTTCGCGGCCTTCTTTTGTACACATACGGCTCGTGACGGCCATGGGTACGGGGGAGATAGCCTGGACCCCGTGATCAGCGCGATACGCCTCGGGGGCAGTGAAGCCCCCGGCCTGCGCCCGGAGCGCCACAGCGCCCGGGCCCCGACTGATCCCCTCAGCCCGGCCCGACTGCCAAAAATGGCCAATAAGGTCCCGGGCGTCTCTCATAGCGGCATAGCGTCGACTCAGACCGGAAACCCCGTGTCGTGGCGGTACGTCGTCTTTTTCACCTACGTCACGCAACGGCGCGCGACAGGAGCCAGAGGACATGCAGACCAAGCTGGACGAAGCCAAGGCCGAGCTGCTCGCACGGGCCGCCAAGGTAGCTGACAACAGCCCGGGCGGTGGTGTCGGTGGCCCGGGCGGTGCCCCCCGGGTGCACGTCGCGGCCGCCGGCGCCGACAACGGCACCGGGGCCGGGCAGGAGCGTCACGGCCGGGACGTACTGCTCGCCTATCTCCAGCGCTACTACCTCCACACCGCTCCGGAGGACATCGGCGGCCGGGACCCGGTCGACGTCTTCGGCGCCGCTTCCTCCCACTACCGGCTGGCGGAGAACCGCCCGCAGGGCACGGCGAACGTCCGGGTGCACACCCCGACCGTCGAGGAGAACGGCTGGACGTGCAGCCACACCGTCGTCGAGGTCGTCACGGACGACATGCCGTTCCTCGTCGACTCCGTCACCAACGAGCTGTCCCGACAGGGGCGCGGCATCCACGTCGTGATCCACCCGCAGGTCATCGTCCGGCGCGATGTGGCCGGCAAGCTGATCGAGGTCCTCACCGAAGGCGCCGGGATCTCGACCGGCCCGCAGAACGGGCGCAAGAACGCCAAGGGGGCGAAGGACGCCAAGGCCGAGCTGCCGCACGACGCGCTCGTCGAGTCCTGGATCCACGTCGAGATCGACCGTGAGTCCGACCGCGCCGACCTCAAGCAGATCCAGGCCGACCTGTTGCGGGTGCTGTCCGACGTACGGGAGACCGTCGAGGACTGGGAGAAGATGCGGGACGCCGCGCTGCGCATCGCCGACGACCTGCCCGGCGAGCCGCTCGACGACCTCGCCGACGACGAGGTCAACGAGGCCAGGGAACTGCTGCGCTGGCTCGCCGCCGACCACTTCACCTTCCTCGGCTACCGCGAGTACGAGCTGAAGGACTCCGACGCGCTGGCCGCCGTACCCGGCACCGGCCTCGGCATCCTGCGCTCCGACCCGCAGCACACCGAGGACGAGGCGCACCCGGTCAGCCCCTCCTTCGACCGGCTGCCCGCCGACGCCCGTGCCAAGGCGCGCGAGCACAGGCTCCTCATCCTGACCAAGGCCAACAGCCGGGCGACCGTGCACCGCCCCAGCTACCTCGACTACGTCGGTGTGAAGAAGTTCGACGCCGAGGGCAACGTCATCGGTGAGCGCCGCTTCCTCGGACTGTTCTCGTCCGCCGCCTACACCGAGTCCGTGCGCCGGGTGCCCGTCATCCGCCGCAAGGTCGCCGAGGTGCTGGAGGGCGCGGGCTTCACGTACAACAGCCACGACGGCCGCGACCTGCTCCAGATCCTGGAGACGTACCCGCGCGACGAGCTGTTCCAGACCCCGCCCGACCAGCTGCGCTCCGTCGTCACCTCGGTGCTCTACCTCCAGGAGCGGCGCCGGCTCCGGCTCTACCTGCGCCAGGACGAGTACGGGCGCTACTACTCCGCGATCGTCTACCTGCCGCGTGACCGCTACACGACCGGTGTGCGCCTGCGGCTGATCGACATCCTCAAGGAGGAGCTGAACGGCACCAGCGTCGACTTCACCGCCTGGAACACCGAGTCGATCCTCTCCAGGCTGCACTTCGTCGTCCGGGTCGCCCCCGGCAGCGAGCTCGTCGGTCTCACCGACGCCGAAGCAGACCGCATCGAGGCACGGCTCGTCGAGGCCGCCCGCTCCTGGGCCGACGGCTTCCAGGAGGCGCTGAACGCCGAATGCGGCGAGGAGCGCGCCGCCGAGCTGCTGCGCAACTACGGGCACTCGTTCCCCGAGGGCTACAAGGCCGACCACTCGGCGCGTGCCGCCGTCGCCGACCTGGTCCACCTCGAAGCGCTCAAGCAGAACGAGCGGGACTTCGCCCTCAGCCTGTACGAGCCGGTCGGCGCCGCCCCCGGCGAACGCCGCTTCAAGATCTACCGGACCGGCGAACAGGTCTCCCTGTCGGCCGTCCTCCCGGCGCTCCAGCGACTGGGCGTCGAGGTCGTCGACGAGCGCCCCTACGAGCTGCGCTGCGCGGACCGCACACACGCCTGGATCTACGACTTCGGGCTGCGGATGCCGCAGGCCACGGGCAACGGCAGCTATCTGGCCGACGACGCCCGCGAGCGGTTCCAGGAGGCCTTCGCGGCCGTGTGGACCGGCGAGGCCGAGAACGACGGCTTCAACTCGCTGGTGCTGGGCGCCGGTCTGAACTGGCGGCAGGCGATGGTGCTGCGCGCCTACGCGAAGTACCTGCGCCAGGCCGGATCGACCTTCAGCCAGGACTACATGGAGAGCACCCTCCAGAACAACGTCCACACCACCCGGCTGCTGGTCTCCCTCTTCGAGGCCCGGATGTCGCCGGGCCGCCAGAGCGCGGGCACGGAGCTGACCGACGGTCTCCTCGAAGAGCTCGACGGAGCCCTGGACCAGGTCGCCTCGCTCGACGAGGACCGGATCCTGCGGTCCTTCCTCACCGTCATCAAGGCCACCCTGCGGACGAATTTCTTCCAGCACGCGGACAGCGGCCTGCCGCACAACTACGTGTCGATGAAGTTCGACCCGCAGTCCATCCCGGACCTCCCGGCGCCCCGTCCGGCGTTCGAGATCTGGGTCTACTCGCCGCGCGTCGAGGGCGTCCACCTGCGCTTCGGCAAGGTCGCCCGCGGTGGTCTGCGCTGGTCGGACCGGCGCGAGGACTTCCGCACCGAGATCCTCGGCCTGGTCAAGGCGCAGATGGTGAAGAACACCGTCATCGTGCCGGTCGGGGCCAAGGGCGGCTTCGTCGCCAAGCAGCTCCCCGACCCGGCCGTCGACCGTGACGCCTGGCTGGCCGAGGGCGTCGCCTCGTACCGCACCTTCATCTCGGCGCTGCTCGACATCACCGACAACATGGTGGCCGGCGAGGTCGTGCCGCCCAAGGACGTCGTCCGACACGACGAGGACGACACCTACCTCGTCGTCGCCGCGGACAAGGGCACGGCGAAGTTCTCCGACATCGCCAACGAGGTCGCCGTCGCGTACGGCTTCTGGCTGGGTGACGCGTTCGCGTCCGGAGGCTCCGCCGGCTACGACCACAAGGGCATGGGCATCACCGCCCGGGGCGCCTGGGAGTCCGTCAAGCGGCACTTCCGCGAGCTCGGCCACGACACCCAGACCGAGGACTTCACCGTCGTCGGCGTCGGTGACATGTCGGGTGACGTCTTCGGCAACGGGATGCTGCTCTCCGAGCACATCCGGCTCGTCGCGGCCTTCGACCACCGGCACATCTTCATCGACCCGAAGCCGGACGCCGAGGTCTCCTACGCCGAGCGGCGCCGCCTCTTCGACCTGCCGCGCAGCTCGTGGGCCGACTACAAGAAGGAGCTGATCTCCGCGGGCGGTGGCATCCACCCGCGCAGCGCCAAGTCGATCCCGGTCAACGCGCACATGCGTGAGGCGCTCGGTATCGAGTCCAAGGTCACCAAGATGACGCCCGCGGACCTGATGCAGACCATCCTCGGGGCCCGCGTCGACCTGCTGTGGAACGGCGGCATCGGCACGTACATCAAGTCCTCCGCCGAGTCGAACGCGGACGTCGGCGACAAGGCCAACGACGCGATCCGCGTCAACGGCGAGGACCTGCGGGCCAAGGTCGTCGGCGAGGGCGGCAACCTCGGCGCCACCCAGCTCGGCCGGATCGAGTTCGCACGGACCGGCGGCCGGATCAACACCGACGCGATCGACAACAGCGCCGGTGTGGACACCTCCGACCACGAGGTGAACATCAAGATCCTGCTCAACGGTCTGGTGCGGGACGGCGACATGACCGTCAAGCAGCGCAACAAGCTGCTGGCCGAGATGACCGACGAGATCGGCCATCTGGTGCTGCGCAACAACTACGCGCAGAACACGGCGCTCTCCAACGCGGTCGCGCAGGCGCCCTCGCTGCTCCACGCCCACCAGCGGTTCATGCGCCGGCTCGGCCGCGACGGTCACCTCGACCGGGCGCTGGAGTTCCTGCCCACCGACCGGCAGATCCGCGAACTGCTGAGCGGCGGCAAGGGGCTCAGCCAGCCCGAGCTGGCCGTGCTGCTCGCCTACACGAAGATCACGGCGGCGCAGGAGCTGATCGGGACGAGCCTGCCGGACGACGCGTACCTGCAGAAGCTGCTGCACGCGTACTTCCCGCGGCAGCTGCGCGAGCTGTACCCCGAGGCGGTCGACGGGCACGCGCTGCGGCGCGAGATCATCACCACGGTGCTGGTCAACGACACGGTGAACAGCGGTGGTTCCACGTTCCTGCACCGGCTGCGTGAGGAGACCGGGGCATCGATCGAGGAGATCGTGCGGGCGCAGGTCGCGGCGCGCGAGATCTTCGGGCTCGGCCGGGTGTGGGACGCCGTGGAGGCGCTCGACAACCGGGTGTCCGCCGATGTGCAGACGCGGATCAGGCTGCACTCGCGGCGGCTCGTCGAGCGGGGTTCGCGCTGGCTGCTCGGCAACCGGCCGCAGCCGCTGGAGATCGCCGGGACGATCGACTTCTTCCGGACCGGTGTCGAGCAGGTCTGGGGCGAGCTGCCCAAGATGCTGATGGGTGCCGACCAGGAGTGGTACCGGTCGATCCTGAACGAGCTCACCGAGGCCGGGGTCCCGGACGAGCTGGCGCAGCGCGTCGCCGGGTTCTCGTCCGCCTTCCCGGCGCTCGACATCGTGGCGATCGCGGACCGCACGGACAAGGACCCGCTGTCCGTCGCCGAGGTGTACTACGACCTCGCGGACCGGCTGGGCATCACCCAGCTGATGGACCGGATCATCGATCTGCCGCGGGCCGACCGCTGGCAGTCGATGGCCCGTGCGTCCATCCGCGAGGACCTGTACGCGGCGCACGCGGCGCTCACGGGTGACGTGCTGAGTGTGGGCAACGGGGGGTCCACGCCGCAGGAGCGGTTCGAGGCGTGGGAGGAGAAGAACGCGGCGATTCTGACTCGGTCGCGGTCCACGTTGGAGGAGATCCAGGGGTCGGACGCGTTCGATCTGGCGAACCTGTCCGTGGCCATGCGGACGATGCGGACGTTGCTGCGTACGCACGCGTAGCGCGGTGAGGGCGAGGCGGCTGCCGGGTGTGTCCGGTGGCCGCCTCGCCCTCGATCGCCGGACGGGCTCGAAATGGTGCCGGCGCGGACCCTGGCGCGGGAGTCGCCCTCGATCGCCGGACCGGCTCGTTCTGCCGGGGCGGGCCTGATCTGCCGCGGCGGGCTTGGGGGAGGCAGCCGGGCTGGGGTGGTTACTTCCTGTTGGTGAACTTCTCGTAGGCCGCCACGACTTCTTTCGCCGGGCCGTCCATGCGCAGCGTTCCCGCCTCCAGCCAGATCGCCCGGTCGCAGGTCTCGGTGATCGACTTGTTGTTGTGGCTGACCAGGAAGACCGTGCCGGCCTGCTGGCGCAGTTCGATGATCCGGTCCTTGCTGCGGCGCTGGAACTTCGCGTCGCCCGTGGACAGGGCCTCGTCGATCAGCAGGACGTCGTGGTCCTTCGCCGCGGCGATCGAGAAGCGCAGCCTGGCCCCCATGCCGGAGGAGTACGTGCGCATCGGAAGGGTGATGAAGTCGCCCTTCTCGTTGATCCCGGAGAAGTCGACGATGTCCTCGTAGCGCTCGCGGATCTCGTCGCGGGTCATGCCCATCGCGAGTCCGCCGAGGACGACGTTGCGCTCGCCGGTCAGATCGCTCATCAGCGCCGCGTTGACCCCGAGCAGCGAGGGCTGGCCCTGGGTGTGGACGCGGCCCTTCGTGGCGGGCAGCAGTCCGGCGATGGCCTTCAGCAGGGTGGACTTCCCCGAGCCGTTGGAGCCGATCAGGCCGATCGCCTCCCCTTTGTACGCGGCGAAGCTGACCCCCTTCACGGCGTGCACCTCGCGCACCCCGGGCGCCTGCCGGCGCGAGGTGATCCGGCTGAGGGCCGAGGTGGCGCTGCCCTTGCCGGTGCGGGCGCCGTTGACCTTGTACGTGATGTGGACGTCGTCGACGACGACCGTCGGTGCTCCGGGCTCCGTGCGCTCAGCCACGTCCGTAACTCTCCTCGGCCTTCCAGAAGTAGATGAATCCGCCCACGCCGCACACCAGGGCCCAGCTCGCGGCGATGGCCCACACGTGCGGGGGCAACTGGTCGCTGCCGAAGCTGTCGATGAGCGCGAACCGCATCAGGTTGATGAAGACGGCGGCCGGATTGACCTCCAGCGCCAGCTTCACCAGGTGCGGGACCCGGCCGCCCTGGAGCATCGTGCCGACGCTCCACATGACGCCCGACGCGTACATCCAGGTGCGCAGGACGAACGGCGTCAGCTGGGCGATGTCCGGGGTCCGTGCGGCCAGCCGGGCCATGACCATCGAGATGCCGGTGTTGAACACGGCCTGCAGCGCCAGGGCGGGTACGGCCAGCAGCCAGGAGGGCCGCGGGTACTGGCCGAACGCCAGCAGGATCAGCGCCAGGGCGCCCAGCGAGAAGAGGAGCTGCTGGAGCTGTTGCAGGGCCAGGGCGATCGGCAGTGAGGCGCGCGGGAAGTGCAGGGCCCGTACGAGCCCGATGTTGCCGCTGATCGCCCGGGTGCCGACCGTGATCGAGCTGCTGGTGAAGGTCCAGATGAAGACGCCGGTGACCAGGAAGGGGACGTAGTCGGGGACTCCGTGCTTCGTCTTCATCAGGACGCCGAAGATGAAGTAGTAGACCGTCGCGTTGAGCAGCGGGGTCATGATCTGCCAGATCTGGCCGAGCTTCGCCTGGCTGTACTGGGCGGTGAGCTTGGCGGTGGCGAACGCCGTGATGAAGTGCCGGCGTCCCCACAGCTGCCGGACGTACGCCGGCAGGGTCGGCCTCGCCCCGCTCACGGTCAGCCCGTGCCGGGCGGCGAGGTCGGCGAGTTCCCCCGGTGCGTACACGGGCCGGAACCCGGTCGGCGGCGGAGTGTCCGCCGGGGCCGCCGGGGCTGTTGTCTGGCTCACCACGATCGCTTTCGTCGGGGGCAGGAACACACACAGGCGACGGAACGGAACCGTATCGTCGCAACGCCGAGGGTAGGACGCGTTGACGTCGCAACGCAACCGTTTCGTCGTCACGGACTATGATTCGGGGATGAACACCGACCCGGGAAGCCGCCGCCGTGCCCCCGCCGGAGCCGCCGTGCTGCGCGAGGACGTGACCGACGCGATCCGCAGCGCGGTGTTCGAGGAGCTCGCCGCGGTCGGCTTCGCCCGGATGTCCATCGAGGGCATCGCCCGGCGCGCGGGCGTCGGCAAGACCGCGGTCTACCGCCGCTGGAAGTCCAAGCTGCACCTGGTCCTGGACCTGGTCTCCGCCGTCGCCGTGCAGGGGATGCCCGCCCCGGCCACCGGCTCGCTCCACGGGGACGTCCGCGCCGTGCTCGAACTGGCCGCCTACGCCCTGCGCCACCCGCTCGCCTCCCAGGTCATCCCGGACCTGCTCGTCGAGGCGGCCCGCAACCCTGAGATCTCCGACACCATCAAGGCCGCCCTGTTCGACCCGCAGCTGGGCATCGCGGCCGTCGTCGTACGGGACGCCGTCGCCCGCGGGGAACTGCCCGAGGGCAGTGACCCCGACCGGGCCCTCGATCTCATCGTCGGCCCGCTCTACTGGCGCCTCGCGGTGGTCCGGGGCGAGCTGCCCGCGGGGTACCTGGACGATCTGGCGGCCTCGGCCGTGGCCGCGCTGACCCGCTGACCCTCCGGAGCGGGCGCGCGACGGAACCGGTCGCGCGCCCCTTACGTCTTCTCTCGTGGCAGGCGCGTGATCCCGAGCGCGTCCGCCACTCCGGTTGCGCTTCGGGCCGGGGTATGAGTGTGTTTTTTAGTGCTGCCGGTCCATCGGATAGTCTGGTGACGGGCCGCCCACCGGGCCTCCCGGAGCATGCGCCACACCGTGCTCCCGGGCCGTCCGGGCGAAGCCCCTGGCACCGCCGTCACCGCCGAGGACGAACCCTGGAACGGAGCGGCTTTGTCCACGGGGCGAGCACGGTGCAGGCGTTGTCACTCGTTCGGGACCGTAACCGGTGACCCCCGACCGTTCACACGGTTGAGCCATACGGACAGCCAGGCCCCCGATGAACGGACGTGCTCAACATGCCGCCACGGCTCAGTGTCGTTGTCCCCGTCTACAACGTCGAGCTCTTCCTGACGGACTGCCTGAAGTCCCTCGCGGAGCAGACCATGACCGACCTCGAGGTGGTGATGGTCGACGACGGGTCCACCGACGGCAGCGCCGCCCTGGCGGCCGAGTTCGCCGCGACGGACGACCGCTTCCGCCTGGTGAGCCAGGAGAACGGCGGACTGGGGCACGCGCGTAACACCGGTGTCCGCAACTGCGACCCGGAGAGCCGTTATCTCGCCTTCGTCGACAGTGACGACATCATCCCGCCGAACGCCTACGAGCTGCTCGTCGGGGCGCTGGAGGAGACCGGCTCCGACCTGGCCTCCGGCAACGTGCTGCGGCTCCGCGCAGGCGGAAAGCTCCAGCAGTCGCCGATGTTCCGCAAGCCCATGGCCACGACCCGGCTGCGCACCCACGTCTCCCGTGACCTGGATCTCCTCGGCGACCGCATCGCCTGCAACAAGGTCTTCCGCCGCTCCTTCTGGGACAAGCACGCGTTCGCCTTCCCGGTCGGCGCGCTCTACGAGGACATCCCGGTCGTCCTGCCGGCCCACTTCCTGGCCGGCTCCGTCGACATCGTGAAGGACCCCGTCTACCACTGGCGGGACCGCCCCGGCTCGATCACCACCAGCCGGGCCGTCGTCCGCGGTGTCCGCGACCGGGTGGCGCACGTGCAGGGGGTCTCCACCTTCCTGGCGGAGAACCGCCCGGCCGCCGACAAGAACCACTACGAGGCGCACGCGCTGGCCAACGACCTCTGGTACTTCATGGAGGTGCTGCCGGACGGCGACCAGGAGTACCGGGACGCCTTCCTGACGCACTGCAACGCGTTCCTCGACCAGGTCGACCCCTCGGTCCTCGACGGAATCCCGCTGCGTCTGCGCCTGATGTGGCACCTGGTGCGCGAGCGCCGGATGGACGAGCTGCTGGCCCTGCTCGCCTTCGACAAGCGTGAGCCGGGCGCCTTCGGCGTGCGCGGGGTACGCCGCCGGCAGGCCAGCTACCCGGTGCTGAAGCGGCCCGTGCCGGCCCAGGTGCTGCGCGTGGCCGACCGCGACCTCCCGCTCGCCGCCCGGCTGCGGGACGCGCAGTGGCGCGACGGCAAGCTGCACCTCACGGGGTACGCCTACATCCGCAACCTGCCCGTCGCCTCGGGCCCCAGCGAGTTCCGGATCGGCTGGCTGCGGGCCGGCCGGCGCCATGTGGTGCCGCTGCGGCTGCGCAGGACCGACGAGCCGGAGGCCACCGCACGCTCCCGCCAGAGCCTGCACGACTACGACCGCGCGGGCTTCGAGGCGGTCATCGACCCGGCGAAGCTCCGGATCTCCGCCGACGGCAGCCCCAAGCAGCTCACCTGGCGTCTGGAGGTCGGCATCGCCAGGAACGGCCTGCTGCGCCGCGCCTTCCCCTCCGTCCGTGAGGCCTCGGCCGCGCCGCCCGTGTACCGGCCGGACGGGGACCACCGGATCGTTCCCGCCTTCGAGGGCGACAAGCTGGTGCTGCACGCGGAGCGGATCGACGCCCGGTTCGAGACCCACCGCGCGGGCGACACCTCCGGCACCGTCCTGGTGTCCGGCATGGTCCGCGACCGTCTCGCCAAGGGCGACCTGCGCCTGGCGCTCACGCACAAGGCCACCGGCGCCGCCTACGACGTCCCGGTCACCGTGGGCGAGGGCACCGAGTCCGCGGCCGCCGGCTGGCGCCGCTTCACCGCCGAACTCCCGCTCGCGGCCGTCACCGAGGCCCGCTCCACGGCGGACGACACCACGAAGAACCTCGGTTACAGCGTCCACCTGGTCGGACCCACGGACCAGCGGACACCGGTCGACGTGCCCGGCCCCGTGCTGCCCGGCCGCTACCCGCTCGGTGACGGCGAGGAGGGCGTGCGCCGCGAGCTCGCCTTCGTCACGAGTTCCCGCGGGAACCTGCTGATCAGCGATCGCAGCGTGCAGCCCTCCGTCGAGCTGGCGAGCTGGACCGAGGACGGGCAGCTGTTCCTGGAGGGCACCTTCCCGGAGGACCCCGAACACCCCGTCGAGCTGGTCGCCCAGAACAGCAGCCACCGCGAGGAGGCGACGTTCCCGGTCGAGTTCACCGGCGCGCGGGACGCCCGCCGCTTCCGGGCCGAGCTGCGGCCGGACGCCGTCGAGGGACCCGGCGGCCCGCTCCCCCTGGGCGAGGGCAACTGGTACTTCTTCTTCCGTGAGAAGGGCGCCGGCGACGAGAGCGGCGACACCGCGCTGCGCATCCCGGCCTCCGCGTTCCGCACCCTGCCCGCCGTCCGCCGGCTCGCCGGGCGCGACTACACCATCGAACGGCGCTTCGGCGACCAGCTGCTGGTCGTCTCCGGCCCGGTGCTCACCGCATCGGAGCGAGGCCTGCGGGCCAAGAAGCTGCTCAGCGACTCCTACGCGGCCAAGCGCACCGCGCCGCTGCGCGAGGCGGCTCTCTACAGCACCTTCGACGGCCGCCAGTTCTCCGACTCGCCGCGTGCGGTCTACGAGGAGCTGGTCGCCAGGGGCGTCGAGCTGGAGCACCTGTGGGTCGTCCGCGACCAGCAGGCCATCATCCCCGCGGGCGCAACCGCGGTGGAACACGGCTCGGCCGCCTGGCACGACGCGCTGGCCCGCAGCCGGTACGTCGTCACCAACACGCAGCTGCCCGAGTGGTTCGTGCGCCGCGAGGACCAGACGGTCGTCCAGACCTGGCACGGCACCCCGCTCAAGCGCATCGGCCTCGAACTCGCCGGCACCATCCAGGCGAACGCCGGCTACATCGCCACGCTCAAGCAGCGGGCCGGCCAGTGGAACTTCCTGGTCTCCCCGAACACCTTCTCCACCCCCGTCCTGCGCCGCTCGTTCGGCTTCGAGGGCGAGGTCCTGGAGTGCGGCTATCCCCGTAACGACATCTTCCACGCCGCCGACCGCACGAAGGTCGCCGAGGTGGTGCGGGAGAAGCTGGGGATCGCCAAGGACAAGCGGGTCGTGCTGTACGCGCCGACCTGGCGCGAGGACCAGCAGCTGGGCGGCGGGCGCTACTCGCTGGGCCTCCAGCTCGACCTGGCCGCGGCCGAACGCGAACTGGGCGCGGACACCGTCCTCCTGGTGCGCCGTCACTACATGGTCACCGACCGGCTCCCGGACAGCGGAACCGGTTTCGTCCGTGACGTCTCGCGCTACCCGGACGTCGGCGAGCTGATGCTGATCAGCGACGTGCTGGTCACCGACTACTCCTCGCTGATGTTCGACTTCGCCCAGACCGGCCGTCCGATGCTCTTCCACACCTACGACCTGGAGCACTACCGCGACACGCTGCGCGGATTCAGCTTCGACTTCGAGACGCGGGCCCCCGGCCCGCTGATCCCGGGCTCCGACGACCTGATCGAGGCCCTGCGCGACCCGGAACGGGCCATCGCGGGACACGCGGAGGCGTACGAGGCATTTCGGCGGGACTTCTGCGACCTCGACGACGGCCGTGCGACCGCCCGGGTGGTCGACCGGATGCTGTAGTCCGCTTCTCGCGCGAATCATCGCCCCCCGAGGGGCACATGTGCCCGGCCGGTATCCATACCGGCCGGGCACCGGCGTGTGGTGAACCGTGGTGCGGACCGGTGGTGAACGGGAATTGACGCACGGACCGTACGAACGGCGTGAACCGTTCGAGTGATTCGGCATTCCCGGCGTTTGTACAGATACGCAGCGCATCCGACCCGCACGGGGCATAAGTGTGTTCATCGGTGCGTCGCATAGCGTCGCCGGGTTGCTACGTTCTGTTTTCATGGGTATCCGAATGCGGTGCGAATCCTGGGGCGTGCGACGCGCGAGAGCCGTTGTGCTCGTCGCCGCGGCCGTGGGCCTCCTGACTCGCATGATCATCGCGGCGAATGTGCCGGGCCCTGCCGATGTGCGCATCTTCGCCGGGTTCGCCAAGGCCATCACCGTGTACGGGCCCATTCGGATCTATGAGCACCCGCTGCCCGGACTGCCCGTCTACAACCACCCGCCGCTGGCCGGCTGGATGCTGCTCGGACTGAACGGCCTTTCCGAACTCGGCATGTCGTTCGGCACGCTCATCCGCTCACCCGCGTCGATCGCCGATTTCCTCTGCGCGCTCCTCGTGTTCGAAATCGTCCGCAGGCGCGCCACCCAGACCTCCGCGGTGCTGTGCGGCATCGGCGTGGCTGTCAGCCCCGTACTGATCGCCACCTCCGGCTACCACGGCAACACCGACGCGGTCGCCATCGTGTTCGCCCTGGCCGCCGCCCATCTGCTGGCCGACCGGAAGTCGCCGCTCGCGGCCGGGGTGGCCGCGGCGCTCTCGATCAGCGTCAAGTTCATCCCCGCGGTGGTGATCCCCGCGCTGTTCGTCGCCGCGCTGCGCGGCGGCCGGCCGGTCCTGGTCCGTTTCGCCGCCGGGTTCGGCGCGCTGTTCGCCCTCGTGTGGGGGCCGGTGCTGGTGACCGTGCCGCAGGACCTCAAGGCGAACGTCCTGGAGTACGCGGGCGGCAGCTACCGCCTCTGGGGGCTCGTACGGTTCGCCGACGCCTTCGGGCTGCCGGAGTCCGTCATCACCTTCATGCAGGGCGGCGGCCACTTCCTCTTCGTGCTCGTCTGTGTCGCGGCGGGCGCCTGGCTGGCCTGGCTGCGGCCCGCGCAGCTGCCCGGGGTCGTCGCCGTCACCCTGGCCCTGCTGCTGCTCCTGTCGCCCGCCTCGGGCCTGCAGTACCTCACCTGGGCCGCCGCCGGAACGTTCGTCCTCGGGCTCCGCGAAGGGCTCGCGTTCAACGGCGTGGCCGGTCTGCTGGCCGTGTTCGGCTACAGCGGACGCTCCGCCGTGCGCTGGAGCGAGCCGGTGCTCGAACTGGGCGCGGCCGGATGGCTCGTCCTCGCGGCCGGCCTCGCCACCGGCGTCCGCCGGATCCTCGCCACACAGCCGGGCACGCCCCCGCAGGCCCCCGCCGGGCGCTCGGCGCTCTCCGCTCCCCGTACCACGCAGGCTTCCGGATCCGCCGTCAACTGACCGCGCACACCGGCGCTTCACCCGCCCACAGACCCGTCCCCGACACCGGCACCGAGCATCGAGCGCAACTGGAGAACGCCCCGTGAAGGAAAGCCCGAGCCCCAGGATCGGCATCCTGGTGGTCGCGTACAACGCGGAGACAACGCTGGAGAAGACCCTCGACCGGATTCCGGAGGACTTCCGCTCCCGGGTCGACGAGATTCTCATTCTCGATGACGCGAGTCATGACGCGACCTTCACCGCCGGCTGCCGCTGGTCCCAGGCGGAGGGAATGCCACGGACCGTCGTGATGAGGCACACCAAGAACCTCGGATACGGCGGAAACCAGAAGGCGGGATACGCACTGGCGGCCGCACACGGACTGGACATCATCGTGCTCCTGCACGGCGACGGACAGTACGCCCCCGAGCTGCTCCCCGAAATGGTCGCCCCCATCGAACGCGGCGAATGCGAAGCCGTGTTCGGATCGCGGATGATGAAGTCCGGCCACGCTCTCAAGGGCGGAATGCCGGTCTACAAATGGCTGGGCAACCGCATCCTGACCCGGCTGGAGAACGGTCTGCTCGGTTCGCGGCTGACCGAATTCCACTCGGGGTACCGCGCGTACAGCGTCGAGGCGCTGAAGCGGCTGCCCATCGACCGGAACACCGACGCCTTCGACTTCGACACCCAGATCATCGTCCAGCTCATCAACGAGGGAATGCGGATCAAGGAGATCCCCGTACCCACGTACTACGGCGACGAGATCTGCTACGTCAACGGCATGAAGTACGCGAAGGACGTCGTCAAGGACGTCCTCGAATACCGGCTGGCGGTCAAGGGGTTCGGCACCTGCGCCTGGATCCCCAAGCCCGTCGAGTACGCCTTCAAGGAGGGCGACGGCTCCTCGCACGCCGTCATCCTGGAGAAGATGCGCAAGCTGCCCCCGGGCCGGGTCCTGGACCTCGGCTGTTCCGGCGGTCTGTTCGCCGAGCGGCTGGAGGCACTGGGCCACGAGGTGACCGGGGTGGACTACGTCGAGGTCCCCGGAGTGCGCGAGAAGTGCACCCACTTCCACCTCGCGAACCTGGAGGAGGGTCTGCCGGTCGAGGTCGGCGTCGACTTCGACTACGTCGTCGCCGGCGACGTCATCGAGCACCTCTCCCGCCCCGAGCGGGTCCTCACCGAGGTGGCCACCGTGCTCCGCCCCGGCGGCCAGGTGCTGCTGTCCGTACCGAACTTCAGCCACTGGTACTCACGGCTGCGGGTCGCGATCGGCGCCTTCGACTACGACCGCCGCGGCATCCTCGACGAGACACATCTGCGGTTCTTCACCCGGGCCAGTCTGCGCCGCACCGTGCGCAACGCGGGCTACGACGTCCTGGACATCGCGTCGACGGGGGCGCCGTTCTGGTCGCTGCTCGGGCGCGGCCCGCTCGCCGCGGTACTCGGCGGACTGTCGAGGCTGCTGACCCGGATCAGGCCGACACTGTTCGGCTATCAGCACGTCGCACTGCTCACCCCGCATGCGGCCGAGACGATCATCGCTGGAGAGCACGTCGATGTACAGGACATCCTCAACCGACAGTACGTCCCTGCCGACCGGGTCGGCGTCTGAGGCGACCGTCCCCCCACCCACCGCCGCCCCCGCGGCCGGGAACCCGGCCGCCGTCGTCAGGAGCAAGGTCTTGACCCTTCCCAGTCTGCTGCTGCTGCTGTTCGCCGTGTTCTCGTCCGCGGGCGGCCAGATCATGCTCAAGCACGGGATGAAGGGCGCCGCGGCCACCGCCGGGGAGCACGGAGGCTCCGTCGCACTGCGGGCCGCCACCAGCCCCTGGGTGGTCGTGGGCCTGGTGGTCTTCGCCGTCTCCGCCCTCGCCTGGATGTCGACCCTGGCCAAGGTGCCGCTCTCCATCGCGTACCCGTTCAACGCACTCGGCTATCTGCTGATCGTGCTGGCCGGGGCGACCGTGCTGCACGAGCGGACCTCGATGTGGACCTGGGGCGGCTCGCTGCTCGTGGTCGTCGGCCTCGCCACCGTCATGGCGGGCCAGCAACGCTGAGCCCGCCCGTCCCATGCCGAAGGGCCCGCCACCGGAACGCTCCGGTGGCGGGCCCTTCGGCATGGACGGCTCGGTCAGACGGCTCCGGGCGCCTCGGGCTCCTCGCCCAGCAGGACCCGGCGCACCACACGCTCGGCGGCGCGGCCGTCGTCGTACGGGCAGAACCGGGCGCGGAAGGCCTTCAGCAGCGCCTCGTTGGCCGGGCTGTCCCAGCTGCCGTCGGTGAACGCCTGCGCGAGCTCCTCCGTCGTCGTCGCGACGGCGCCCGGGGTCTCACCGGGCTTGCCGGAGAGCAGGTCGAAGACGACACCGCGGACCGTGCGGTAGGTCTCCCAGTCCGGGGCGTGCACCACGATCGGGCGGTTCAGGTGGGCGTAGTCGAACATCACCGACGAGTAGTCCGTGATCAGCGCGTCCGCGGCCAGGCAGAGGTCCTCGATCCGCGGGTGGTCGCTGACGTCGATGATCTGCGCGTTGTCCGGGAGCCCGGCGCCGCCGTAGAAGTAGTGCGCGCGCACCATGACCACGGTGTCCGGGCCGACGACCTCGCAGAACCGCGCCAGGTCCAGACGGCTGTTGAAGCCGGACTCGTAGTCCCGGTGGGTGGGCGCGTACAGCAGGGCGCGCTGGCCGGGGCGGATACCGAGGCCCTCGCGGATCGTGTCGATCTGCTCCTGCGTCGCCGTCGCGAAGACGTCGTTGCGGGGGTAGCCCGTCTCCAGCGAGCGCGCGGCGCTCGGGTAGGCGCGGGACCACACCTCGGTGGAGTGCGGGTTGGCGGAGACGCTCCAGTCCCACCGGTCGACGCGCTTGAGCAGCCGGTCGAAGTTGAGCCCCTGCGCGGCCGCCGGGTAGTTCTGCTGGTCCATCCCCATGATCTTCAGCGGGGTGCCGTGGTGGGTCATCACGTGGATCTGGCCGGGGCGCTTGACCAGGTGGTCGGCGAAGTTCACGTTGTTGAAGAAGTACGTGGCACGGGCCAGCGCCGCCCAGTAGCGGCGGGTGCCGGGCACCACGTAGTCGATGCCCTTGGGCAGCGAGTCCACCTGGTTCTTCGACACCACCCAGACCCCGTGGATGTCGGGGGCCAGCTCCTGGGCCTTGCGGTAGATCGCCTCGGGGTTGCAGCTCACGCCGCGGTTCCAGTACGCCGCGTAGACGGCGAGCTTCGGGTCCAGCGGAAGCTTGCGCTGCGCCTTGTAGTAGCGCGAGGTGAACGACTTCTTCGCCTTCGCACGGGCCGTGGTGGGTGCGGAACGCAGGCCGCGGCGGGTGGCGAGGGCGGTGTCCAGGGCGCCGAGCGCGGCGTACTTCCCGCCGCTCATCAGCTGCGGCCGGAGCCCCTTCGCGCCGCCCGGGAACTTGAATCCGTCGGGGCGGTGGGCGCTGTGGAAGGAGGCGACGGCGGTCACGTACTGCCTGCGGCGCTTGGTCACCGACGGGTACGCGGACAGGAGCTCCTGGATGGCCCGGTCGAAGAGCAGCTTGCGCACCGGGCTCAGGGCGGGCCGCGCCTCCACGAACGTCATCAGGTCCGCGTAGGCGTCGACCAGCTCCAGCGGCGTCGTGCCGGCCGACGGCTCAGCCTCGTCCGTGAGACCGGGCAGATAGCGCTGCTGGCGGTGCTCGACGCAGGCGGCGCCCAGCGTGGCGACGGAACCGGCGGCGGCGAGCGCCTTCAGCGCGTACATGCGCTCACCGTGCTGCCCGGGGCCGAAGGCCAGGTTCTCGCTCTCGGCGACCGTGCGGCGCACCGCACGGTTCCAGGAGACGGGCGCGATGTCGAGGAGGTCGGTGCGCGCGGCCAGGGTGTGCGGGCCCTCGGGCATGCCGCTCAGCAGCTCCAGCGACCGGGTCGTGCGGGTCTTGCCGCGGAAGGGCCGCTTGCGGTGGCCGAAGACCAGCACATCGGGGTCGCCGGTGGAGTCCAGCCGGTCGGCGATCTCCTGCAGGGCGTTCGGCAGGTAGATGTAGTGGCCCTCCAGGAACAGGAGGTAGTCACCGGTGGCCCGCTCGGCCCCGGCGTTGCGCCGGCCGTGGGCTCCGGCGCCCTCGGGCAGATGGATGGCCTGGACTCTGCTGTCCCGAGCGGCGAACTCGTCCAGCACCAGTCCCGAGCCGTCCGGGGCGCCGTCATCCACACCGATCACCTCGAAGTCCGTGAAGGACTGCGAGAGCACCGACTCCAGGCACTCGCGCAGGCTTCCTCGGGCGCGGCGGACGGGGATGATGACACTCAGCCGGGGCATACAGACTCTTTCTCGGACTGTGCGTACTGGGGGGCGCACACAGATTACTGCGGGGCGCTCAGCAGAACGGGCAGGGGGCTGACAAGGGTGCGGTGGCAAAGAGGCGGGCGGGTCGGCCCCTGCTGGCGGCAGGTCGGCCGCACGGCTGATAAAAGGCCCCACTTATCATACTACCCAGGCCCTTAAGTGAACCTTGGACATCCGCGGGGCCCGTGCCACCTGGATTTGTCCGGTCACGCGGGCGGGGCAGCCCATGGTTCCGGTGGACTGCCCCGCGTGGACGCGTAACTACGTACGAGGGCGTGGATCACGCCCGGACCGCTACTTGACCGCGCCCGCCATGACACCGGAGACGAACTGTCTCTGGAAGGCGAAGAACACCGCCAGCGGGATCACCATCGAGACGAAGGCGCCGGGCGCCAGGACGTCGATGTTGTTGCCGAACTGCCTCACCTGCTGCTGGAGTGCGACCGTGATCGGCGGGGAGTCGGAATCCGCGAAGATCAGGGCGACCAGCATGTCGTTCCACACCCACAGGAACTGGAAGATCCCGAGCGAGGCGATCGCGGGCCCGCCCAGCGGCATCACGACCCGGGTGAAGAGCCGGATCTCGCCCGCGCCGTCCAGCCTGGCCGCCTCCAGCAGCTCCCTCGGGATCTCCGCGAAGAAGTTGCGCAGGAGGAAGATCGCGAAGGGCAGACCGAACGCGGTGTGGAAGATGATCACGCCGAAGGTCGTCTCGAAGATGCCGACCGCTCCGAAGAGCTTGGAGACCGGGATCAGGGCGACCTGCACCGGGACCACCAACAGCCCCACCACGACCAGGAACCACCAGTCGCGGCCCGGGAAGTCCATCCAGGCGAAGGCGTATCCGGCGAGCGATCCGATGACCACGACCAGGAGCGTCGAAGGAACGGTGATCATGATCGTGCTGAACAGCGAATCGGTGAACGTCGAGTTGTCGAGCAGCCGGGAGTAGTTGTCGAGGGTCACCTCGGACGGAGCGGTGAAGACCTTCCACCAGCCGGTCGCCGCGATCTTGTCCGGGCTGCGCAGCGAGGACAGCAGCAGTCCGATGGTGGGCATCAGCCAGAACAGGGCCACCAGGACCAGCACGACGCGCATCACGCCGCCGCCGGCCCGTGCCGCGAGCCGGGCGCCGATCGACCGCCCGGCCTTCGCCGTGCCCGTGCCGGTGCCTGCCCCGGCGGGCGGGGCCGTGGTCGAGGGTGTCGTCATCGGCGCCCCTCCTTCCGTATCCGCCTGATGTTGAAGAGCATCACCGGGACCACCAGCAGCAGCAGGAGTACGGCGATGGCGCTGCCGATCCCCAGGTCCGCGTCCGTGCCGAACGAGGACCGGTAGAGCTGGAGCGCCAGTACGTTCGCGTCGTCCTGCGAGGAGCCGGGCGCGATGATGAAGACCAGGTCGAAGACCTTCAGCACGTTGATCATCAGCGTCACCAGCACCACCGCGAGGACCGGGGCGAGCATCGGCACCGTGATCCGGCGGAACACCTGCCACTCGTTGGCCCCGTCGACCCGGGCCGCTTCGAGGAGTTCGCGCGGCAGACCCGCCAGGCCGGCCGCGATCAGCACCATGGCGAAGCCCGCCCACATCCAGACGTAACTGCCGATGATGCCGGGCGTCACGAGGGACGGGCCGAGCCAGTCGACCCCGTTGTACGGCTCCTTGAAGTTGGCGGCCGGGAGCCGGAGTTCGGCGCCGTCCGCCGACGCGGGCAGGGTGAACGTACCGTCGGCCGCCGCGGTGGCCGACGCGACCACCTCGCCGCCCTTGACCGCCTCGACCTTGATGCCCTTGAGGCCCAGCTCCTGGGCGTCGATGACGTTGGGCTTTCCGCCGCCGCCCTTGGTGAAGTCCAGCCAGGCGGTGCCACTGATCCTGCCGTCACCGGCCGCCCCGGGGGCCCGTGCCGGCTTCGCGTCGCCGGGCATCTTCGCGGGCGCCACCCCGACCAGCGGCAGCTGGACCGGTTCACCGGCCCGGACCGGCACCTTCGTCACGAAGGCACCGCCGCCCGCAGCCTTCAGCGGATGCACGGGCAGCGGATGCGCCTTGGGGAAGCCGGCCGACTCGGCGAACGTGTCGTGCACGCCCACCCATACGGCGTTGGCGACCCCGCGCTCCGGCGCCTGGTCGTACACCAGCCGGAAGATGATGCCCGCGGCGAGCATCGAGATCGCCATCGGCATGAAGACGATCAGCTTGAACGCCGTGCCCCAGCGGATGCGTTCGGTCAGCACCGCGAAGATCAGGCCGAGCGCGGTGGAGACGGTGGGTGCGAAGACCACCCAGATCGCGTTGTTCTTGACCGCCGTACGGATGGTGTCATCCGTGAACAGCGCCTTGTAGTTGTCGAATCCGGCGAAACCGGTGCCCGCCTGGTCGAAGAACGACCGGTAGACGGAGTACAGGATCGGGTACACCACGAGCGCGCCGAGCAGGATCAGCGCGGGCGCCAGGAACAGCGCCGCGATGACTCTGCGGGTGCCGGTCACGCTCCTGCGGCTGCGCACCCGGCGGGTGGGCGGCTCTCCGGACGGCTTGCGGGGGGCGGGGACCGAGGTCCCGCCGGACCGTTGGGTGTCGGCGGGGGGCGCCTCGTCGGCGCCCCCCGCTGCGGCTGTCGTCATCCCGTCAGCTCTTGTACGCCTTGGCCGCGTCGGACTCCAGCTTGGCTTGAGTCCCCGCGATGTCCTTCGGGTTCTTCAGGAAGTCCTGCAGCGTCTTCCACTCACCCTTGCCGGGCGTACCGCCGAACGACTGCGGTGCCTGGTCGGACATGTCGAACCGGACACCGTCACCGGCCGCGATCAGCGCCTTGGCCATCGTGCGCTGCACCTCGTTGGGGTACGCGGTGGCGTCCAGGGCCTTGTTGGGCGAGATGAACCCGCCCTGCTCGGCCCAGATCTTCGCGGCGTCCGTGGAGGCCAGCCAGGTCAGCAGGGCCTGCGCGCCCTTGCTGTCCTTCAGGGCCACCGCGGCGTCCCCGCCGGTCACCACGGGCGACTCGGCGCCGACCGCGGGGAACGGGAACACCTTGGCGTCCGTACCGATCTTGGCCTTCGTCTGGGCGATGTTGACGCCGACGAAGTCACCCTCGAAGACCATGGCGCCCTTGGGCTGGTCGCCGCCCGTGAACGTCTGGGTGACCGAGGCCGGGAACTCCGTCTGGAGCGCGCCGTCGGCACCACCCGTGATCAGGTCGGGCTTACCGAAGAGCTGCGCGAGCGTGGTCAGCGCGTCCTTGACGGACGGGTCCGTCCACTTGATCTTGTGCTGGGCGAGCTGGTCGTACTTCTCCGGGCCCGCCTGGGAGAGGTAGACGTTCTCGAACCAGTCGGTCAGCGTCCAGCCGTCCGCACCGCCGACGGAGACCGGGGTGACACCCGAGGCGGACACCGTCTCCGCGGTCGCCAGGAAGTCCTTCCAGGTCTTCGGCTCGGCCGCCCCCGCGTTCTCGAACGCCTTGGTGTTGTACCAGATCAGGGACTTGTTGGCGGCCTTGAAGTACACGCCGTACTGGGTGCCGTCCACCGCGCCCAGGTCCTGCCAGACCTTGGAGTAGTTCTTGGCCAGCTGGGCCTTCGCCTCGGCGCCGGCCGGCTTCGCCCACTTCTTCGCGACGGCCTGCTGGATCGCACCGACCTGCGGGATCATCGCGACGTCCGGCGGCTGACCGCCCGCGATCTTCGTACCGAGGAAGTTGACGATCGGGTCCTGCGCCGGGACGAAGCTGACCTGTGCCCCAGTGCGCTTCTCGAACTCCTTCAGGACCTTGGTGAAGTTGGCCTGTTCCGGCCCGGTCCAGACCGCGGCGACCGAGATCTTCTCGCCGTCCAGTTTCGGTAGTACGACACTCGACGCGCTGTCCTTGCTTCCCTCGGACCCGCCCCCGTCGGTCTTTCCCTTTCCGCCGTCACCGTCGTCGCCGCAGCCCGTGAGGGCCAGCGCGCCGATGGCTGTGAACACCAAGGCCGCCCTGCGAACCCGAAGCGTTGTGCGCATCCCTGCCCCGTCTCTCCTGTGCGCGTGCACTGACCGGCACCGTCGGATCCCGACGGTGCCGGTCATTCATCATGTGGTCGTGTGCGCACAGTCCTACGCCCGGCACCCGGGCGCCGCAATACCAACCTCGGGCCCAACTCGGTGATCGTGATGGGCTCGTGACGTCAGGTCAGGGGCGGTATCCGGAGATTGGGGACGACAGGTCAGTGACCGCCCTCAGGGGTGAACGGGCGCCAGGGGTGCCAGCGGCTCGGCGTTCACCGAACGCGCCGCCCGTTCCAGCGCACTGGCCAGCAGAGCGAGATCCGTCGGGCCGTTGCCCAGCTCGCGCACCGGGCGGCGGGTGGGCGGGTCGCCCATCCGCTCCCACTCCAGCGGTACGACCGTGGGCCGCAGCGTCGCCGTGCGCGGGATTCGGCCCGACACCCGGCCGCCCTGGAACGGTGTCACCCGGCCGTCCGGGTGGCCCAGCCGGCCGCGGCCCGGTGCCGGATCGTCCGGCGATGGCGGGACGACGGGCGGATCGAGCACCACCCGCAGCCGGGCCCCGCGCGCCAGATCGGTGTCCTCCGTACGGTCCGGGCGGGCGGACGTCGCGACCAGGTGGATGCCGAGCCGGCCGCCCTCCCTGGCCACCGCCTCCAGCGCCCGCACGACCGAACCCGCGGTCGGCCGGCCCGGGCTGCCGAGCGCGGGGGCGATCAGCGCGTCGAAGTCGTCCACGAGGACGACGAGCCTGGGCAGCGGCGAGGGACCCGGTTCCGGCGGCGGGGCGGCGAAGGGCCGCAGATGCAGCGTGCCGCTCGTCCGGGAGTCCACGTCGCCGCGCTGCTCGGCCGTGCCCTGCGACCGCGGGGCGACCATCTGCCGCGCCACCTCGGGCCGGCTGTGCCACTCGGCGAAGTCGAGGCCGCCCAGCAGTTCGGCCCGCCGCTTCACCTCGGCGCCCAGTGCCTGGGCGAACTCCCGCATCCTGATCGGGTCGGACGCCACCAAGTGCGTGAAAACGTGCGGGAGTTCGGTGCAGGGGCGCAGACTCTCGCCGCGCTCGCCGCCGGCACCGTCCACCAGCAGGATGCCGAGCCTGTCCGGTCGGGCGGCGGCCGCCAGCGACGCGGCGACGGCCCTCAGCAGCTCGGTACGGCCGCTGCCGCCCGGCCCCTCGATCAGGAGGTGCGGCCCCTCGTCGGCGAGGTCCACACTCACCGGCCCGCGCGGTCCGGCCCCGAGCACCACGACCGGCCGCCCGGCGAAGACCGACGCGCCCGCGGGGGCCGGTCGGGGGGCGCCCTCCGTGGCCGCGCCGCCAGGTCCGGAGCCGGTGCGGGCGGCGACCCGGGGGGCGTCGCCCTGCCGCGGGCCGCTGACCCGGTTCGATGAGCGCCCCGAACCGGCGGCGCGCAGGCTGCCGGTGCCCGGCACATCCGCGGAGCCGTCCCGGGCGCGGGTGTCGGAGCCCGGCAGCGTGCGCGAACTCGGTGTGTCCCCGGGATCCGCGTCGTACCGCTGCCCGCCCGCCCGTGGGTGTGGGGTACGCCCGGAGACGGCGGCGTCGGGACGGTCGGGGTACGGAGTGCGGTCCGAGCCCGTGTTGTCGGGACGGCCCGGGTAGGGAGTGCGATCCGAACCGGGTCCGTCTGCGCGGGGATACGGGGTGCGGCCCGAGCCCGTGCCTTCGTACGTGTCGCCCCGGCCGGAAGCGCGCGGCTGGCCGGCGTGGGTCTCGTTCGACCCGCCGCGAGTCTCGAAGGCGCTGGGGTGGGGCATGCGGCCGGAGCCGGAGCCGTCCGGGTTCCGGGGGTGGGGCGTGCGGCCGGAGCCGGGACCGCCGTCCGGCGCGCCCGGGTACAGGGTGCGGCCCGACTCCCGGTTCTCCACGACATCCGGGTACGGAGTGCGTCCGCTGCCCCGGCCGCCCGTGCTGTCCGGGTACGGGGTGCGGCCCGAGCCGGGGCCGTCTGTGCGGGGGTACGGCGTGCGCCCCGAGCCCTGGTCGGCCGGGGTGCGGGCTGACTCGCTGCTGGTGCGTTGGGCTCCCACCCGGGGGGCCGGACCCGACGGGTGGCTCGCGCCGCCGGGCCAGCTGCCGGAGCCGCGGACCGTCGCGCCCGGCTGGTCGTCCGCCGTCGAGGCCCAGCGGGCCATCAGGGAGGCCGGGGTGGCGCGGGCCAGGCCCAGTTCGTCCAGGAGGCGGGCGGAGGGCGGGAGCGCCACCGTCGTCGGGCGGCCAGGCAGCGCGGTCGAGCCCTCCGCGCGAAGCGGGGCCAGGGCCCGTCCGAAGCGCTGCGCCCAGTGCGCCGACACCGCGTCCACGGAGGCGACCGTGCCGTGGCCGGCCGCGTGACCGCCCGCCGTGCGCAGCAGCCGCAGGGCCGTCGCCACATCGCCGCTGAGCATCGCCACGGCCCCGCACTCGCGGAAGGCGATCGAGGCGTGGCACGCCGCCTCGTAGGTCGCGGCGACCGGAGATGTGGGGGTGGCGGCCGGGGTCTCGGCCAGACAGATCAGGTGGATGCCCGCCGCCGCGCCGGCCGCGGCCAGCCGGGCGGTGTTCTCGCGCAGGACCGCGGAGCCGGGGTCGCCGTCCACGATCACCACGGTGAACGGGCCCTCGTGGTGCCGGGCGGCCTCGGCGACCGTCGCCCGGTCCAGACTCGCCCAGCCCGGGCCGAGCGGTCCGTCGTCCAGCCGGCGCACCAGCTCCGTCGTGCGGGCCACCGCCTGCTCGCGGTCGTAGGCGAGCAGCAGCCGGCAGTCCTGGCCGTGCATCGGCCGAAGGTGCGGCAGCCAGCCGAGCCAGGACCACTCACGTCTGCGTTCGTCCACCCCGCGCGCCCGGTCCGTGCTGATCAGCACGATCTCCAGGTCGGCGGGGGAGTGCAGAGCGGCCAGCTGCGCCACCGCGGAGCGGGCGAGGCCCGTCAGCCGGGCGCGCGGTCCGGCGAGGCCCAGGGAGCCCGCCTCCCGCAGCCCCACGGTCACCGGCACGGCGGGCAGCTCGGCCCGCTCCGTCGTGCCCAGCCGGACCACCAGCGCCTCCGGGTGCGCCCAGTCGCGCTCCCACAGCCGGGGGCCGGGGCCGAGCGCGGTCAGCAGCACGGACGCCGGATCGGGCCAGGTGCCCTCCGGGACGGTGGGCAGCGCGGTGAAGGTGGCGGGGGCCGGGAGCTGTGCGGCGGTCTCGTCGGGAGCGCTCTCGTGGACCGGATCGCCCTTGCCGCCCGCCAGCCGGCGGGCCCAGGCGCCTATGCCGCCCCGCCGGGGCGGCTCCTCGTCGGGGTGGCGGCCGGGACGCCCCGGTTCGTACTGCGATCGGGCCGCGTCCTGCCCGGCGCCGATGTCGTCCCCGCCGCGCTCGTGGCCGTGGGCGGCGGGCTCCTCGTGGGCCCCGGGGGCGGCCGGGCTGTAGGCGTGGGCGGCGCCGTCCCCGTAGCCGTGGTGCGTGGCCGCGGCGGGGGCTGCGGGTGCTCTGGCGACCCGCAGGTGTCCTTCGCCGTCCGGTGCGGTCTCCAGCGTCGCCGTGCGCGCGCCGGACGTCAGGCGCAGGGTCGACTCGCCGAGCCGCAGCAGGGCGCCCGGCTGCAGCCTGACCGGACGGTCGCGGACCTCCGCGCCGTCCAGCGATGTGCCGTTGGTGGAGCCGAGGTCGGCCACCGAGACCCGGCCGTCCTCGGAGACCGTCACGGCACAGTGCAGCCGGGACACGTCCGGATCGTCGAGCGGGACGTCGGCTTCGGCCGAGCGGCCGATCCGGATCCGGCCGCCGTGCAGCAGATGGACCCCGCCCGCGTCCGGTCCCGCGATCACGTGCAGGCGCGCCGGAACGGCGTCGTCCACCGTCTCGTCCTCGCCCGGGGACTGGAGCGAGAGCACCGCCCCGTCGACCAGGGGCGGCTCACCGAGCGCGCACCGCTGCGTGTCGAGCCGCTCCCGCCCGGCGAACAGCACCACCGCACCGCTGCCGAGGGAGCCGTCGGGCCCGGAGACGGCAGCGGCGAGGCTGGACGCCACGGCGGCCAGCGCCGTCCCCGCTGGGGCGGTGACCAGCACGTCGCAGGCGCGCGCCGGGGTCTGGCCGCTGCGCGGCGCGAGGACGGTCAGCCGGATCTGCATCGCCGTCAGCGGTCCCTTCTGCGCGGGGTGCCCGGCAGGGGAAACGCCCTGTGATTCCCCCCACCCGGCACGGACGCGTCGTCCGGTACAGGTTCGTCACGTGCCGCAGGGCTCCCGGCCCCACGGTTCCGTGCTGGAGGCATCCTCGCACCTGCCACTGACAACACGCCCGGGGGTCACCGCTAAGTGATCTTGAAACGTCGGCTGTGCGCCCAAAAGTGCCTGCTTGGCCCGTTCTCGGTCGCGGCCGAAACGGTCCGCTCCGGCCCCCTCGTGGCCACCCGCGGCAACCATCCGTCCCGAGTGAGCGTCTTCCTCCGCAACGGGTGCGCCCGTGGCCGTGAGCACCGGCCGCGGGGGAATTCGGGACAAAGCGGCAAGCGGACGGACTCGGTCACCCACCGCCGGACAGGCTCTAGAGTGGGCCGGAAACTCCTGGAGGGATCCAAGGGATCCGAGGGATCCGGGGGACCGCAAGCACCACGATCAGCAGGGAGCGCATGACGTGCGGCCGGTAGGCAGCAAGTACCTGCTCGAGGAGCCGCTGGGACGCGGCGCCACGGGCACCGTCTGGCGCGCCCGCCAGCGCGAGGCCGCGGGCGCCGAGGCGGCCGTCACGGGCCAGCCCGGCGAGACCGTCGCGATCAAGGTCCTCAAGGAGGAGCTCGCCAACGACGCGGATGTCGTCATGCGGTTCCTGCGCGAGCGATCCGTGCTGCTGCGGCTGACCCATCCGAACATCGTGCGCACCAGGGACCTGGTCGTGGAGGGCGATCTGCTCGCCCTGGTGATGGACCTGGTCGACGGCCCGGACCTGCACCGCTACCTCCGCGACAGCGGCCCGCTGACCCCGGTCGCCGCCTCGCTGCTCACCGCGCAGATCGCGGACGCGCTCGCCGCCAGCCACGCCGACGGCGTCGTCCACCGTGACCTGAAACCCGCCAACGTTCTGCTCGACGAGCGCGACGGCGCGATGCACCCGATGCTCACCGACTTCGGCATCGCCCGGCTCGCGGACTCCCCGGGGCTGACCCGGACGCACGAGTTCGTCGGTACGCCGGCCTATGTGGCGCCCGAATCGGCGGAGGGCCGCCCGCAGACCTCCGCCGTCGACATCTACGGCGCCGGAATCCTGCTGTACGAGCTGCTCACCGGCCGGCCGCCGTTCGCCGGCGGCACGGCGCTCGAGGTCCTCCAGCGGCACCTCAGCGAGGAGCCCCGCCGCCCCAGCACCGTCCCCGCCCCGCTGTGGACGGTGATAGAGCACTGCCTGAGCAAGGACCCCGACCGCCGGCCCAGCGCCGAGAACCTGGCCCGCGGGCTGCGTACCGTCGCCGCCGGTATCGGTGTGCACGCCACGCCCGCGCAGATCGCGGCCGCCGACGGGGTGGCCGCCCTGCTCGCGCCCGACCCCGCGCCCACGGCCGTCCCCGAGGCGCCCGGCGCGGCGGACCCGACGCAGGTGCTGCCCAGCAACGCGGGCTCGTACGACCCCAACGCGGTCACCGGTGTCATGCCGCAGAACACCGGCCACAACGCCGGTCACGCCGACCCGACCGCGGTGTTGCCGCCCGTACCGCCGCGCCCCGAGGACGCCCCGCAGCCCGACGGGCCGCACCCGTGGCAGTCCCAGCTCCAGGCCGCCCGCGACCGCAACGAGCAGACGCAGGTCCAGTACCTCGACCCGAGCCAGGACCCGTTGCGCCGCCGCCCCCAGCGCCAGCAGCCTCAGCAACAGCAGCCGCGCCGGCAGCAGCAGTACCCCCCGCAGCACCAGCAGCAGCAGTACCAGCCGCAGCGGCAGCAGTATCAGCCGCAGCCCCAGCAGCAGTACCAGCCGCAGCAGCAGCGCCAGCAGTACGCGCCGCAGCAGCAGCCCCAGCAGCCACAGCAGCCCGCCCAGCGCCCGCCCCGCGAGCCGAGGCAGCGCAGCGCCAACCCGATGAAGATCCCCGGCCTCGGCTGCCTGAAGGGCTGCCTGTTCACGCTGGTGCTCCTCGTCGTCGCGAGCTGGCTGATCTGGGAGCTCACTCCGCTGAAGGACTGGATCGGACAGGGCCAGAGTTACTGGCACGCGATCAGTGACGCCGCGGACAAGATCACCGGCTGGATCTCGAAACTGGGCGGCGACAGCAGCGGTTGACGGGGCGGGGCGCCACCGATCCGGGCCGGCGCCCTGTCAATTCTGTAGCTATATCGACTTCTGCGGACCAATTCCACGGCAATTCGTACGCAGAAGTGAAGGTTGGCGTCATCCTGCGCACGCAACCCCCCGATCGCCGCGTAACTTTGTCGACCGGGGGTTGTTGAGCGAGGGTCCCATCGCCAGCCGCTGAGGGAGCAGTCTTGGCACGGAATATCGGCAGCCGGTACACCGCCCACCAGATCCTGGGGCGCGGCAGCGCCGGCACGGTGTGGCTCGGCGACGGCCCCGAGGGGCCGGTCGCCATCAAGCTGCTGCGCGAGGACCTCGCGTCCGACCAGGAACTCGTGGGCCGGTTCGTCCAGGAGCGCGCCGCCCTGCTCAAGCTCGACCATCCGCACGTCGTCGCCGTCCGCGACCTCGTGGTGGACGGCAACGACCTGGCCCTGGTCATGGACCTCGTCCGCGGCACGGATCTGCGCACCAGGCTGGACCGTGAACGCAGGCTGGCCCCGGCGGCCGCCGCCGCGATCGTCGCGGACGTCGCCGACGGCCTCGCCGCCGCGCACGCCGCCGGAGTGGTCCACCGCGACGTCAAGCCGGAGAACATCCTGCTCGACATGGAGGGCCCGCTCGGCCCCGGCAACTCCCACCCCGCGCTGCTCACCGACTTCGGCGTGGCCAAGCTGATCGACACCCCGCGCCGCACGAAGGCCACCAAGATCATCGGAACGCCGGACTATCTGGCCCCCGAGATCGTCGAGGGGCTCCCGCCGCGCGCCGCCGTCGACATCTACGCCCTCGCGACGGTTCTGTACGAGCTCCTCGCGGGCTTCACACCGTTCGGCGGCGGCCACCCCGGCGCGGTCCTGCGCCGCCACGTCACCGAGACCGTCGTCCCGCTCCCCGGCATCCCCGACGAGCTCTGGCAGTTGCTGGTCCAGTGCCTGGCGAAGGCCCCCGCCTCCCGGCTGCGCGCCTCCGAGCTGGCGGCCCGGCTGCGCGAACAGCTCCCGCACCTGGCGGGCATCCCGCCCCTGGACGTGGACGAGCCGGACGACGAGCCGGAGGCCCAGCAGCACGGACCGGGCTACGACGAGCAGCAGTACACCCCGGCCGCCGAGGAGCCCCGCCGTCGCGGCGCGGTCCCGCTGGTCCCCGGCTCGTCACCCGACTCCAACCGCGACACCCACACGAGCATGCGGGTGCCGGCCCCCGACGAGCTCTCCGGCGGCCCCCGGGGCACCGCCCGTGCCCCGCGCGCCCCCGGCCGGCCCCGGCCCGGCTCGGCCCGCAACAAGGCGGCGGCCATCCGTAAGCGCCGGATCACCCTGGGTGCGGCGGCGCTGATACTCGTCGCCGCTCTCGGCGTCGGCGGCTGGCTGGCGATGAGCGGCGACGACGCGGGAGCGACCCCGCAGGACACCAGGAACTCCGCCCCCGGCAACCCCTGAGCGGCGGGCCGGCGGGGTGGCGATCGCCCGGCCCGAGGATTGTCCGCGCCGACAGCCGTTACGCTGGACCCGTGGCAGTCGTCGATATTTCCGAAGAGCTGAAGTCCCTCTCCTCGACCATGGGGTCGATCGAGGCCGTCCTGGACCTGGATGCGCTGAGGTCGGACATCGCCGCGCTCGAGGAGCAGGCGGCAGCGCCGTCCCTCTGGGATGACCCGGAGGCGGCGCAGAAGATCACCAGCAAGCTTTCGCACCTGCAGGCCGAGGTCCGCAAGACCGAGGCCCTCCGCGGCCGGATCGACGATCTCGAGGTTCTCTTCGAGCTCGCCGAGGACGAGGGCGACGCCGACGCGCTCGCCGAGGCCGAGGCCGAGCTCACGTCCGTCCGCAAGGCGCTCGACGAGATGGAGGTCCGCACCCTCCTCTCCGGTGAGTACGACGCCCGCGAGGCGCTCGTGACCATCCGCGCCGAGGCCGGTGGCGTGGACGCGGCGGACTTCGCCGAGAAGCTCCAGCGCATGTACCTGCGCTGGGCCGAGCGGCACAACTACAAGACCGAGGTCTACGAGACCGCGTACGCCGAAGAGGCCGGCATCAAGTCGACCACCTTCGCCGTGGAGGTGCCGTACGCCTACGGCACGCTCTCCGTGGAGCAGGGCACCCACCGGCTCGTCCGGATCTCCCCGTTCGACAACCAGGGCCGCCGCCAGACGTCCTTCGCCGGCGTCGAGGTGCTGCCCGTGGTCGAGCAGACGGACCACGTCGAGATCGACGAGTCCGAGCTCCGCGTCGACGTGTACCGCTCCTCGGGCCCCGGCGGACAGGGTGTCAACACCACCGACTCCGCGGTCCGGCTGACCCACCTGCCGACCGGCATCGTCGTCTCCTGTCAGAACGAGCGCTCGCAGATCCAGAACAAGGCGTCCGCGATGAACGTCCTCCAGGCGAAGCTCCTCGAGCGCCGCCGCCAGGAGGAGCAGGCGAAGATGAACGCGCTCAAGGGCGACGGCGGCAACTCCTGGGGCAACCAGATGCGGTCGTACGTCCTGCACCCGTACCAGATGGTCAAGGACCTGCGTACGGAGTTCGAGATGGGCAACCCCGAAGCGGTCTTCAACGGCGAGATCGACGGCTTCGTGGAGGCGGGCATCCGCTGGCGCAAGCAGAGCGAGAAGTAGCCTCACCCGAACAGAAGTTGGAGCCCGGGCGGTCATCACGCCCGGGCTCCTCCGCGTTTCCGGAACGGGCGAGTCGAGGGGATGTCGTGGTGAATGCGTCACAGTCGTGGTCCCGAATGAGGGTCACCTCCCTTCAAACCAGGGCACATTGCACACAACGGCCTTGACGTAGTCCTTAACTCTGGACAGGCTGCTGAAGCAGCATGCGTATGTCTGGGACGGGTGTGATCGGGGGCGGGCGGCATGGCCACGGCACGACGTGAGCCGGCGTTCGGAGCAAACCCCGCAGGGCCATCGCCCCGCATATGGCTGCTCCACTGACGAGAACAGCTACTGGGGGTAGCAGCACATGACGAAGAAGACGCGAGTCCGCGTCGCGCGGATAGCGGCGGGTGCGGTCATCGCCGCAGGCGCCTCGCTCACCGCCGCCGGTGCCGCACAGGCCATCGGTATCGGCGTGGATGTCGGCGGGCTCAACGCCGGTGTCAATGTCACGGCCGGTGAGGGCGACGACGAGGGTACTACTGACGGGGGCGCCGACGGCGACCCGCTCGGCGGCGTGGACGCGGGTACCGATGGCGGTGCTGACGCGGGTACGGATGGCGGTACTGACGCGGGTACGGATGGCGGTACTGACGCCGGTACCGATGGCGGTGCTGACGCGGGTACGGATGGCGGTACTGACGCGGGTACGGATGGCGGTACTGACGCCGGTACCGATGGCGGTGCTGACGCGGGTACGGATGGCGGTACTGACGCGGGTACGGATGGCGGTACTGACGCCGGTACCGATGGCGGTACTGACGCGGGTACGGATGGCGGAACTGACGCCGGTACCGATGGCGGTACTGACGCGGGTACGGATGGCGGAACTGACGCCGGTACCGATGGCGGTACCGACGCGGGTACGGATGGCGGAACTGACGCCGGTACCGATGGCGGTGCTGACGCGGGTACGGACGCCGGTACCGATGCAGGTACGGACGCCGGAACCGACGCGGGCACCGACGCCGGTACCGCTGCCGGCAGCTCCACCTCCGGCTCCACCGAGGGCGACGCGGGCACCTGCACCGTCGACCTCGACGGTGCCAAGTGCGCGGACAACACCGACACCGACTCGGTCGGCAACCAGCCGGCCGAGCAGGGCAAGGGCAAGGACGAGCTCGCCGAGACCGGTGCGGGCCAGACCACGTTCCTGCTGCTCGGTGCCGCGACGATGATCGCCGGAGGCGTCGGCTTCCGCTTCCTGCCGCGTCTGGCGGGCGGCCGCACGGCCGCCTAAGGGCACAGCAGCACCGCACGAAAGAGAGGGACCCGGTCCGCGGAAGCGGACCGGGTCCCTCTGTTCGTGCGCCTCGTACGTGGGGGGAGCGAGGGTCAAGCCGTGGTCCTGGCCGTCTCACGCGGCTCCGCGGCGGGAGGCACCTCCGTGGAACCCACGACGTCCACCACGTCGGCGACCGGAGTGCTCGTCGCGGGGACGCCCTCCCGTCGGGCGGAGAGGAAGCTGACGGCCGCGCAGACCAGCGCGATCACCCCGACCACGTACCAGTTGAGGCCCGGGGTGTGGGTGGAGCGCGAGAGGTCGTAGAGCGCACCTGCCGACAGCGTGCCGACCATGTTGCCGAAGCTGCGGAAGAAGTGCATCGCGCCCATGGCCCGCGCGAGCCGGTCCGCCGGCATCCGGTTGGCGACCCAGAGGTCGAAGGACGGCGTGAACAGGATGTCGCCGAAGACCACGACCAGGCAGCCCACGACCACCCACGTCGCCGTCTGCCCCGCGCCGAACAGGGCGTACGCCGCGGCCATCGCGAGGAACGCGACGCCCATGACCTGGCCCGGCCGCAGCCGCTTCGACATGTAGCGGAACGCCGGGTACTGCAGGACCAGGAGGGCGAGGCCGGTGATCCAGAAGGGGGTGGAGACCGGCAGCTCCGAGGCGAACTCCTCCATGTGCAGGGGCATCCCGACGAGGAAGGTGATCGACAGCACCCAGAAGACGCTGGAGAGCAGGAAGTAGCTGCCGCCACCGCCGAGCTGAAGGCCCTTCAGGATCTGCACGTTGACCAGCGGCGACCGTTCGGCAGCCGGTTCGCGCTGCCCGCCCGCGTCGGCCGGGATGAACGAGGCCGCGGCGGCGCAGTACCCGGCGAACAGGACGAACACCACCAGGAACAGGATCGCCATGGACGATCCGAGGAAGATGCCGCCGATCACCGAACCCGCGATGACACCGAGCTGGCAGGACATCTGGAACGAGGAGAAGGCCTTGGGGCGGTCCTTCTCCGGCAGTGTGCCCAGGATGTTCTTCAGGCCCGGGAAGGAGATCCCGGAGCCGAAGCCGACGAAGAAGGCCAGCAGGCTGTAGAACAGCACCCCGTGCGCGAAGCCCATGCCGCCCAGCGCGACGGCCTCCACGGCGATGCCCACGATGATGCTCGACCGGGTGCCGAACCGGGCGGCGACCCCCTCGTAGAAGAAGGTGGCGCTCAGCCGGCCCACGTACGTCAGGAACATCACGAAGCCGGCCCAGAAGCCGCTGTACTCCACGCCGAGCGTCGAGATCAGATGCGGGAACCAGATGTAGTTGCCGATGTGGGCGAGGGCGATTCCGGAGTTGACGCCCAGCAGTACCTTGCGGCTCTCCGGGCTCAGGACATGGCGTTCCTGGCGGCTCATACGGTGACCTTTCCGTGGGTCGGGGTGGCGCGCAGGTCGCGGATCGCCGCCACGATCGCCGCACGGTCGACGGCCCTGCCCTTGATGTACGTCGCCTGCGGAAGCTCCGACAGGGGACGGCCGGCGGCGGCCGGCGCGATCAGGTTGAACGTGGCCGGACGGCCCTCGGCGATGAGATCCGTCGACGGCTCGCGACCCGACAGTTCGTCGAAGAAGCCGCGGGCCGTGCTGGTCGCCGTGCGCAGCAGAGCCTCGCGCAGCCCCGGCTTGCCCAGGTCGTCACCGGCCAGCAGATCCAGCTCGCCCTTGAGCGCGTCGCCGTGGAACGCGCCGGTGTTGCCGCAGTCCGTGCCGATCAGCAGCTTTCCGCGCTCCAGAGCCGCCAGGCTGTTGTCGCGCATGTTGACCAGCGCGGCGGTCCGGGTGTCCTGGACCTGGAACTGGATGCCGAAGGGCTCCTCGATCTCCGACACGTACGTCAGGTTGGCGAGGTCCTGGGTCTCGCGGAAGCCGGGACGCTCGTACTCGCGCAGGAAGTCCTGGCGCTCCATGATCATGGGGCGCAGCCCGCTCAGCGTCGAGACGAACCGGGCCCCCTCCAACTGCTGCCAGTCGGCGGCCGACAGGCCGACGTCCCGCACCGGGTGGGCGAAGATCCGGAAGCCGAAGGAGTAGGCCTGCATCACCTCGTCACGGGTGTTGCAGTCGATGACGGTCCTCAGCCCGGCCTCGGCGGCCAGCCGCGGTACGTGGGAGAGGATGTCGGCCGGCAGCCGGGAGAAGCGCTTGGCGCTCTCCGGCTGTTCGGCGCCCTCGGTGAACATGACCTTCAGGAAGGTGGCGCCGCGGGCCGCGTTGGCCGCCAGCACCGTCGCCAGGTCGTCCTGGACGCCCAGCATGAAGACGGGCGCCGGGAATTCGACCCCGTGGCCGTAGTGCCCGTCCAGGTCCTTGGTCGCCGTGGCCGCGTAACCGCAGTGGGCCACCTCGGGCCAGGGCAGCGGCGACTCCTCCTTGCCCTGTTCCCAGCCGTCCTTGACCAGCGGGAAGCCGAACATGTCCACGACGTGCGTGACCCCGTGGTAGAGGTACTGCATCGCCGAGATGCGGGGGTCGTCCAGCGAGTCGTCGAAGTTGGCGGGCAGCCCGAGGTGGGCGTGCGCCTCGGTGAAGCCGGGCCACAGCTCCGGCGTCGCACTGTCGTCCGCGGCCCGGTCCGCGACGGCCCGGACGGCGGCGAAGTGGCCTTCCTCCACGCTGACTTCGTACAGGGCGCCCGGGTCGAGTTCCGGGATGGCGACGCGCATCAGCGGGCCACCTTCGCGGAGATGGTGAACTCGATGTCGTCGAGGGCCGCCCGCACGCGTCCGGCCGCCTCGTCCCGGTCCTTGCCGGTGTAGATCAGGTGGCCGAGCCAGTCGAAGTTGCTCTTGGAGAGCCGGGAGACGGTACGGCCGGGCTTGGCGTACGCGAGCGCCTCCTCGAATCCCGGGGAGCCCTTGAGGCGGTCGAAGCCGATGGAGACGATCTCTCCGTCGACGGGCGAGCCGAACCAGTGCCCGCCGGCGATGACATCACCGGGGACGGGCAGTTCGGGGTCCTCGCCGAGGGCCTGGCGGATGACCTCCAGGTAGGGGTTGACGCCGCTGGAGAGCTCCATCAGCTGCGGCACGATGCCGCCGGTGAGCCGGCCGTTGACCTCGCAGAGCACCGGTCCGCCCTCGGCGAGGATGTACTCGGCGTGGATGAAACCGAAGTCGACGCCGAGGCCCTTGAGTACCTTCTCGTTCATCGTGAACAGCTCGGCCTCCAGCGGATGGCCGCGGAAGTAGGTCAGGCCCATCTCGATGAAGTACGGGAAGCCGCTCAGATTGCGGTCGGTGATGCCGAGGTTGACGATCTCACCGCTCCGCAGCACGCACGCCTCGACCGAGACCAGCTCGCCCTCGACGAACTCCTCCACGACGATCTCCGGGATGCGGGTCACGCCGCGGCCGTAGTCGTCCACCTTCGCCAGGTCGGCCAGGTAGTCGTCGAGCTCCTGGTCGTTGCGGAGCAGCAGGACGTGCAGGCTCGCGGTGCCGTCGGACGGCTTCACCACGCACGGGAAGCCGATCTCGCGGACCGCCGCCACCATGTCCTTCGGGTCGGCCACCGAGACGAAGCGCGGCTGGCGCACGTCCGTGTTCTCCAGCGTCAGGCGGGTGCGGTGCTTGTGGCGGGCGTTGAGGGCCCCCTCCACGCTCATCCCGGGCAGCCCCAGTGAACGGGCCACCGACGCGGCGTGCACCGTGTGGTACTCGCTGTACGTCATGACGCCGTGCACCGGATTACGGGCGTGGATCTCCTTGGCGAGCCGCTCCAGCTCGTCGATGGAGAAGGCCTCCACGCTCTTGATGACGTCGCACTTGGGATGTGCGAAGGCCGCCTCGGCCAGCGGGGATGCGCCGAGGTAGAAGTCGGGGTCGGCGGAGACGAAGGTGACGTCGTGACCCAGCTGGAGGGCGTTGGCGATGCCGGCGATGCCGTTCGGGTTGCATTCGACCATCAGGATGTGCATGGCGGATTCCTTTACGTAGAACGGGAGTTGGGGAAGTTCAGGGGATGCGGCGTTCGGGGGCCGGTCCGGTGACGGCGGCGAGGACCGCCGGCAGATCGAATCCGAGCCCGGCCATCACCTCGTGGTGGTCGCCGCCCTCGGTGGGCCAGCGGTGGCCCGCGTTCACGCCCACGACCTCGCACCCGGGCAGCAGGAGGGCCAGGGCCTCGGCGACGCCGCCCTCGCGGCGGTGCTCCTCGACGACGACGAACCGCCGGTGCCTCCCGGACAGTTCGGCGGCCGCACGGGACAGGTGGTCGTGGTCCAGGTAGACGAGGTGGGCGTGAGCGAGCTCCGGCCGCCGCTCACGCGCCTCCAGCGCCAGCCGGGTGCCCTCCTCGCCCACGGAGACGAGGCAGGTCTCGCCGTCGCGGCCGGTGGAGTCCCAGGTCACCAGGGGCGGTTCATAGCCGTCGGCCGGCAGCGAGGCGTACGAGGCGTTGCGTCCGGTACGGATGTAGTGCGGCCTCCCCGACCGGGCGGCGGCGCGCACGACGGCCCGCATCTCGGCCTCCCCGTACGGTGCCGCGATCGTCACGCCGGGCACGCTGCGCAGGACGGCGAGGTCCTCCAGGCAGTGGTGGGTCGTCCCGAACCAGGCGCCGGAGACACCGGCGTAGGGCGCGACGACGCTCACTCCCGCACCGAGGTAGCCCAGTGTCAGCTTGAGGCTCTCGGCCGCCCGGAGCGCCGCGAACGGTGCGAAGGTCGACACGAACGGGCGGTAGCCGCCCACGGCGAGACCGGCGGCCATGTCGACCATGGCCCCTTCGGCGATACCCAGGTTGAAGAACCGCTCCGGGTGGGCCAGTTGGAAGGGGTGGTTCTTGCCGCCGAGGTCGGCCTCCAGACAGAGCACCCGGGGGTCGTCGGAGGCGATCCTGGTCAGCTCGTCGCGGTAGGCGTCCCGGCCCGAGAGGGGTTTCGGTGCCACCTGCGGGGCGCGGGCCTCCGCCGCGGTCGCCGTCATCGGATCGCTCGCTTCCACTTGGCGGCGCGCGCCGCGTCGATGGTGACGTAGTGGGAGGCGGCCTTGCCCTCCACGGCGGGGACGCCCCGGCCCTTGACGGTGTCGGCGATGACCGCGAGCGGCCGGGTGGCCGCCGCACGGCCGTCGGACAGCACCGCGGTGAGGGCCGCTAGGTCGTGTCCGTCCACCTCGGCCGTCTCGAATCCGAAGGCGGTGAAGCGGTCGGCGAGCCGGGGCAGCGGGGAGACGTCCGCGACCATGCCGTCGTTCTGTCCGCCGTTGCGGTCGACCACCAGGACGAAGTTGCCCAGCCGCTGGGCCGCGGCGACCTGGCAGGTCTCCCAGACGAGCCCCTCCTGGAGCTCGCCGTCACCCGTCACGGCGATGCCGAGGCCCTGCCGCCCGCCGAGCCGGCGCGACAGCGCCCAGCCGGCCGCGTACGGCACACCGTGCCCGAGGCTCCCGGTCGGGAAGCGCACCCCGGGCACCTTGGGGCCCGGGTGGCCCGTGTAGGGGTGGCCCGCCAGTCCGTACAGCGGGGCCGGGTTATCCGGCAGGATGCCGTTCACGTACAGCGCCGCGTACAGTCCCGCGGCCGCGTGGCCCTTGCTGAGGACCACTTCCGTGCCCTCGTCGGCCGCGGTCCGGTGCAGGGCCGCGATCAGGATGTCCAGGACGGACAGGCTGCCCCCGAGGTGGCAGCCGCGCGGGCTCGCGGCCATGTCGACGACGAGCCTGCGGGCCCGCAGCGCCCGCTCCACCAGCATGGCGTGGTCCGGGTGGACGGCTGGGCCGGTGACGGCCTCCGAGGGGGTCCCCGCGTCGATCGTGTCGGTCAGTACGGTCATCATCGGCTCCCTTCCGCAAGTGCGAACCAGCGGGCCACCGCGTCGCCGAGCAGCGACCGCGCGGTGCGGTACTCCTCCGCGCCGATGCGCTCCTGGTCCGTGTGGTCGAGCGCGGAGTCACCGGGGCCGTAGGCGACCATCGGCACGCCGCGCCAGGTGGTGGCGAGCGTGTTCATGTCCGAGGTGCCCTTCTTGACGACGAACCGGGGCCGGGCGCCCGTCTGTCCGAAGGCACGGGTGAACACCTTCACCAGCGAGCTGGTGCGGCCCCCGCTGTGGCCGGGGGTGGCCCGCTCCATCACGATCCGCACGCCGTCGTCCTCGTGCGCCAGCGCAGCCGTGCGCAGGGCGTCCAGGTCGGCGCCCGGCGGCACCCGGAAGTTGAGGATGCCGACCGCGTGGTGCTGCTCCCGGCCCGTCCCGCAGCGGACGTCGATGACGGCGCTGAGGGCGTCCGGGGCCTGCTCGGCCACCGAGGCCCTGATGTCCCCGACGGCCCGGATCAGGGCGTCGGGTGCGGAGACCGCGTCCATGCCCGCCGAGTGGCCGCTGTCCACCACGGCCGTGACACGGAGCTTGAACAGGCCGTAGTAGCCGAGCGTCAGCTTGTCGCTGCCGCTGGGCTCACCGATGACGACGGCGTCGGCCGGATAGTGGTCACGGGCGTGGAAGGCGCCCTTCGACGAGGAGATCTCCTCCTCGACCGCGCCCACCACCCGCAGTTGGCCGTCGGCCGGTACATCGGCGGCGGCCAGCACCTCCAGGAAGGCGGCGAGACTGCCCTTGGCGTCCACGCTGCCCCGGCCGTGCAGTTCGCCCTCGCGCCACTCGGCCGGCCAGTGGTGCGGGACGGTGTCGAGGTGGCCGAGCAGCAGCAGACCGCGCTCCCCGGTGCCCTTGGTGGCGACGAGGTTCCCGACGGCGTCGACCTTGGCGTCGATGCCGCGCTCGGCGCACCAGTCCAGCAGGTAGGCGGCGAGTTCGTGCTCGTCGCCGGAGACCGAGGGCACGCCGACCGCCCGGCCGAGCAGCTCCAGGTCCTCATCGGCGCGGCCGCCCCGCCAGAACCTGGTCCAGCCGGACGGATCGGCCAGCGTGTGCGGACCGGTGACGGCGACGTCGGCGCTGCCGCCCTCCAGCGCCATCTCGGCTGCGCGGACCTTCTGCCGCATCCTGCCGCCCGCGTACCGCGCCGCCTCGCCCTGGTGGGCGTGGCGCAGCGTGGACGCCGGGTCCGAGGGGTCGGTGAGGAGTCCGGCGGTGCCGGTGACCAGCCGCAGATGGTCGGCGCCCAGCGCGTTGGAGAGCGCGGCGGCGAGCACGTCGGCGTCCACGTTCAGCGGGGCGCCGCCGTCCCGGTCGCGTACCGGCGCGGAGAGGCACACCACGTCGTACGCGTCCAGCAGGGTCAGCAGCCGGGCCGTGTCGACCTCGGCCGGCACCCCGGCCCGGTGGTCGCGCACCACCCGGCTGCGGCCCTCGGCGTTCACCGTCTTCAGCGGCCGGTTGGCGCGCCCGGTGACCAGGGAGCCGCGGGCGGCGACCGCGGTGAACACGTCGAGGCCGAGCGCGCGCAGCCCGTCCTCGACGGCGGGCAGGGTGACCCGCTCGTAGGCGTCGACCAGGTGCGTCATCTCCTCGGGCGGGCAGTAACGCACCGCGTCCCCGTTGGCGAGCCGCAGTTCGGGCATGGCCCGGCCGATGGCGCCGTAGTGCCGCTCGATACCGGCGGCGCCCCCGGCGACCAGCAGGACCCGGGCGCCGCGTGCCACGAGCGGGGCCAGCTCCGCGTAGACGGAACCGCGGTCCAGGGTGGCGCTGCCCACCTTGACCACGTACAGGGGGCGGCTCACGGCGCCACCGCCGCACAGCTGAGACCGGTCCACTCGGTGTACCCGAGCGCCAGGTTCATCGCCTGGACCGCCTGGCCGGCGGCGCCCTTGATGAGGTTGTCGATCGCGGCGATGGACACGCACTCGTCGCCCTCGACGGAGACCGCGACCTCGGCGATGTTCGAACCGACGACGGCCTTGAGCATCGGGAAGTCCTGCGGCGCCTTGGGCGACGGCCGTACCCGGAGGAACGCCTTGCCCGTGTACGCCTTGGCGTAGGCGCGCTTGACGTCCAGCGGGGAGACGCCGTCCTTGAGCCGGCTGTACGCGGAGATCAGGATGCCGCGCGGCACGTCCAGGCTGTGCGTGGAGAAGCGCAGCTCGGGCGCGTTGCCGGTGAAGTGCGTCAACGCCTGGGTGATCTCCGGCAGATGACGGTGGCCGTGCAGCTTGTGCACCCGGAAGTTCCCGGAGCGTTCCGCGGGCTGCTCGGAGCCGCCGCGGCCGCCGCCGGTGGAGCCGGTCTTGGCGTCGACCACCACGTCCCGTTCGACCAGCCCCTCGGCGAAGAGCGGGTAGAGCGCGTAGATCGTCGCCACGGCCATGCAGCCGGGCAGGTTGATGAACCTGCCCTCCGGCAGTGATTCCGACAGGTCCGGCACGAAGTAGAGGAAGTCGTCGGCGGGCGGGTGCGCCACCGACGCCGGATAGTGCTTCGCCTGCTCCTGCGGGTTGGTCAGCCGGAAGTCCCCGGCCAGGTTGAGTACGTACTTGGCGCGGTCCGCGATCTGCGGCAGCCGCTCGGGCAGTGCCCCGGTGGGCAGGCAGGTGATGGCCACGTCGACCTCACCGAGCTGGTCCAGCGGCCGCAGCTTGATGCCGGCGAGACGGGGGTGGTTGCGCAGCCACGGGTGGACGGAGCCCACCAGCTTTCCGGCACCGCGCTCGGCGGACAGGAAGGCGAGCTCCACGTGGGGGTGGTTGAGCAGCAGCCGGATGACCTCGCCACCGGTGTAGCCGCTCGCGCCGATCACGGCGACGCGAATCTTCCGTTCGGGCGGTGGACTCTGGAGTGTCGTCTGCTCAGCCAAGGCGCGCCACCTTCTCGTAGGGCCGGCGGTAGTCGCCGTCCTGGACGAGCTTGCGGATGGCGTCGGGGCGCCTGGCGACCTTGGTGAACGCGTCGGCGTACCGCAGGGCCCGCTCGTACTCGACCGGCGAGCGAAGCTCCCGGCAGAGGACCAGCGTGGAGTCGAGCATGGCGAGGGTGGCGGGGAAGTCCTCCGGCCGGTGGTCGCGGACCGCACCCGGGTTGAGGGTGAACGGGTAGCCGTTGCCGAACCCCGCCCGGTGGACGAACGGCAGGTGGCAGGGGATCGGGGTGTTCTGCCACTCCCGGGCCGGTACGCCCTCGGCGACCAGCAGGTCGTGCACCGCGTCCTTGACCGCCCACACCGGGAGGTCCTCCAGGCCGATGGCCTCGGGCCGCAGCGTGATGCGGTACATGTTGTACGCGTGGACGTGGCCATCGGGCACGTACGGGGCACGGAAGAAGCCGGTGGCGTTCAACGTGTCCGCGATCAGGCGCGAGTTACGGGCCCGCACCTCGTCGTAGTACGGCAGCCGCTCCAGCTGGCTGTGGCCGAACGCGGCGGCGACCCAGGACATCTCGTAGTCGATGCCGTTGAGCCGGGTGTAGTCGACGGCGCGCCGGTGGGCCTCCTCGGTCGCGAAGAAGGCGATGCCGCCCTCGCCGCCGAGCGGGAAGTTCTTGTCGGCCATCAGGCTCTGGCCGGCGGCATCGCCGAACGATCCGGCGATACGGTCCCCGATCCGGGCCGAGTGGGCGTGCGAGGCGTCCTCGACGAGCGCGATCCCGTGCCGGTCGGCCAGCGCCCGCAGCGCGGGCACATCGGCCGGCAGCCCGTGCACGTGCACCGGCATGAGGGCCCGGGTCCGGTCGGTGACGGCGGCCGCCGCGGCGGCCGGGTCCATGCAGTAGGTACGCGGGTCGATGTCGACGAACACCGGGATCGCGTGCGCGGCGACGACGGCCTGCGCGGTGGCGATGAAGGTGAACGCGGGCACGATGACCTCGTCACCGGGCTGCACACCGGCGCCGATCAGGGCGAGGTGCAGGCTGGAGGTGCCGCTCGCGGTCGGCAGCGCGTACTCGGCCCCGACGTAGCCGCGGTAGGCCTCGGCGAAGTCGGAGACGACCTTCTCGGGTGCGCGGCGCTGCGACAGCAGCATGTTGAAGACGTCTTCCTTGGTGATGACGGGGAAGAGCGTGCGGCGCAGTTCCTTGGGGATCAGCGCCTCGCCGCCGAAGGCGGCCAGTTCGGCGGTGAGTTCCTCGGCGGATGGCAGCGGAAGCGGGGCGGAGGGAAAGTCGGTGATCATGACGGGGCTCCGGTGGTGAGGGGGCGCGCGGCCTGGCTCAGGGCCATCCGGACACAGGCCGCGACGAGCGGGCTCAGCCGGTAGTTGAACTGCACGCCGGGGATCAGGTCCGGGTCGGCCTCCTCCTGCGTCCACATGGTCCGCAGGTCGTGGGCGCCGAAGATCTTCAGCCGTTCGGCACGGTCCCGGACCGCGCGGTCGTCGGTGAGGACCGCGGCGGCCGGGCCGAAACCGAGACCGGTGAGGTCCACCACCAGGGCGGGGGCGGACCGGTCCCGGGCCCGGTCGTCGAGCAGCTGGTCCCGGCCGGCGTCCAGGGCGATGTGGTCGAACGCCACCGGTCCCGGCCCGTCCGTCACCTCGATGCCGAGCCAGTTCAGGAAGGCGGTGTCCTTCGGGCTCAGCTCCGGGGCGCGGACGGTGTCGCCGTGGCCGATGCCCTGGCCGGCGAGGGCCGCGTGCACGGCGGCGCTGCGGCTGTTGAGCAGCACGGCGTGGGTCCGTCCGGCCCGCTTGGTCAGCAGCCTTTCCAGACCCGGTAGTTCGCGGTCGCTCTTCTCGATGCTCATGACCACACCGGAGGTCATCACCCTGGTGAGTACGGTCGCTGTGTCGAACAGTTCCATGAGATCTGTCTTCCTTCGTGTCACGCGGCCGCGGGCAGCGGGGTCTCGCTGCACAATTGCGCGATGTACGAGGCCAGATGGCCTGCCACATTCACGCCGTGCACGGCGGACGAACGGGCGAACTCGGGATTCGCGTTCACCTCGAGAACCAGGAGTTCCCCGGTGGAGAGGTCCTCGATGAGATCGATTCCGTAAAAGCCCTCACCGAGCGCGTCCACGACCTGTCCGCAGAGCTTCTCGATCGGGCCGGTGATCCCGATGCGCTCGACCCGGGCACCCAGATGCGTATTGGTGCGCCAGTGGTCGGACACCCGCTGGATGGCGACGACCGGAGTGCGTCCCACCACCACGACCCGCAGATCGTGGCCCGGCTTGTCGACGTAGCTCTGGACCAGGACGGGGAACAGCTTGCCCCCGGCGTCCGCGGACTCGCGCCCGCCGACCCACGCCTCGACCGAGTCCGTGTCGGTCACCTTGGTGACGCCCCGGCCCCAGGAACCGCTGACGGGCTTGATGACGGCCGGCAGGCCGAGTTCCGCCACCGTGCTGCGCACCTGGTCGTAGCTGAAGGTGTGGCGCGAGACCGGGTGCGGGATGCCGTGCCGGGCGAACAGCAGGGCCTGCAAGCCCTTGTCGTTGCAGGTCTCGATGGTGGCGGCCCGGTTGAGCGTGGTGACGCCGGTGAATTCGAGACGGCGGGCGACGCCGACGGCGTCACGGTGGGACAGGTTGCGGATCACGGCGAAGGCGGGCGGGGGCGTCACCCCCGCGACCACCTCCGCGAGGTCCTCCGCCAGCAGCGGCCGGACGTTCAGTCCCTCTTCGCGCAGTGCGTTGAGGAGGAGCTTCTCGTCCGGCCGCAGCATGGTGACCGAGAGCAGGACCTCGGGGGCGGAAGTCACTCGCCCCAGTCCTCTTCCACCTCGGGGGCCAGGGCGACCCGGACGACGGCGTCGTCCTTCTCGACGACCTCGTGCTCCTGCCCGCAGGCACCGCACTCGGTTATCTCGCCCTTCTCCCAGTCGTCCTGGATGACGAAGTCCGTGTCGCACACCAGGCACTGCGGCGCGGAAATGGTTGCAGGCATTTCGTTCCTCCCGTCTCGGCGGCCACCGGATCGGCGGCCTCGTCGAATATCGCGTTCGCTCAGGGAGGCGGGCAAAGGGTGCGGGGGCATTGCGTCAACTGCTCCGGAATAAGTCAACTACGGCCGTACGAGGTGACGTGGAGCCCGCGATGTGACGCCGAATCCGCCGACTTGACGGAGAACCGGGGCGGGCCTTCCGCGCACCTGCGGCCTCCTCTAATCTCGGCTCCCATGATCAGCCCACTGGCCGCCGCACTGTTGCGGCAACTGGCCGCAGAAGGCGTGGCAGGCTGGCTGGCGGAGGACGCCGCCGCACCCTTCAGCCGGGCCAGGCTCCGCCGGCTCACCGCCAAGGGAACCTTCAGCGGTCTGCTCTCCACCGCCGGCACGGCCGACTCCGTCCGTGACGCCTGCGACGCGCTGCTCCGGCTGTACGAGGCGGGGGACGGCGACGACGGACTGGTCTCCGCCGCGGTCGGCCGCGACGTCTGCCGGGCCGTGGACCGGCCCAATCTCCTGCTGCGCAGCACGCCGGACGGACCGGGCCTGCGAGCGGCCACCGCCGCGCTGGCCGTCGGGCTCGGCGTCGACATCGCGCCCGTCTGCACCCTGGACGACTGCGTCGAGGCCATGGACGCGTACTTCACCGGGCTGGAACGGGCCCTCTCCGCCGGGCTCTCGCTGGAGCGGCTCACCGCCGTCATCTCGGTGCCGGTGGGGCAGCTCGACGAGGAGGTCGACGCCCGGCTGGACCGGCTGGCCTCGCAGAAGGCCCTGGAACGCCGCGGTACGGCGGCGCTCGCGGTGGCCAGGGTGGCGTTCCGGATACGTGAGGAGAAGCTGGGCCAGGAGTGGTGGCGGGTACTCCGCGCCGCCGGCGCCCGGCCGCCACGTCTGCTGTGGACCGCGCCCCGGCCGCACCAGCTGACCGCCCTGGTGGGCTGGCGGACCGGACAGGCGGTCTCCGTGGAGGCGCTGGAGGAGGCGGTCGCCCATGGTGCCCCGCGCGGTGACACCCTGCTGAAGCGGGACGCGGCGGGACGGGCCGCGCTGGCGGGGCTCGGCGAACTGGGCATCGACATGGCGGAGGTCTCACTCGCGCTGGAGGCCGCGCGCGGCGGAGCGGGCCGCACGGCCCGCTCCTGAGCGCGGGGGGTGCGGCACGGCGGCCGGCCGGTCCGCGCGGCCCCTCCTCAGCCGTTCGCGACGGCGACTTCGAGCAGCATGTGCTCGACAGGTTCGCTGCCGTACTCGCCCTCGACCATCAGCTCACGGGCGACCGTGCTCAGCGTGCGTCCGCACTCGGCGGCGATCTCGTGCAGCCGGTCGACGTCGCCGCGGTCGCTGAAGTGCAGCAGGACCCGGCCGTTCCCGGTGACGGCGTGCGGCGCCTCGGCCAGGAAGCGGCGGTGGGTGCGGTAGCCGGGGTCCACGTAGGCGGCCTCGTGAATGGAACCGTAGGTGTACGTGTCGGGCGCGCGCACGTAGTTGGAGCTCCAGAAGACGGTGTCGAAGCGCTCGCCGCCCAGCCCCGAGAACAGATCGCTGTGCACCGCGGCCAGCCGGTCCCGCACACCGTGGCGTTCCGCGTTCAGCGCCGTGTTCCGTACCGCGGGACGGCTGATGTCGGCGGCGACCACGCGCGGGCAGCCGGCCAGCGCACCCAGCACCGCGATGACCCCGCTGCCGCAGCCGATCTCCAGGAACGCCCCGCCGGACAAGGGCGGTTCCGAAGACGGGACGACCGGCTCCGACGCGCCCCCGCCGGCCAGTCCCAGGAAACCGATCGCCGTCGCGGTCGACGGCGAGTACACGGGTGCGAAGACCTCGTCCAGCAGATCCCACTCCCGGCCGGCCATGGAGAAGACACGCGGCCGGTCGTCCCGGGTGAGGGAGGTGTGGCTGCGCTGCAACGAGCGTTCGTAGCACTGGACTCGCATCACGTGTGGGTCCCCGTTTCGGTGAGTCATGGGATGAGCGATCGGAGCGGCGCCCCGGTCATGACGATGCCGTCGCGGCCGTGTCCCCAGGAAGGTGTCCCGGCCACAGCCTCGGCCACCCGGGTGGTGCTCCGGCCACCCTCACCCGCTCTGACCAGCAACTTCGCAATTCAAGCCACTGGTTGACTCAGTCCGCTCACAGGTTTTAGGTTCGCGGCAGGACTTTCGTGGTTCATACGTCCTGGAACAGCCGGGGCGGCCCTGGGGGAGGGGACCGACAGTGCCGAGCGAAGCCGACCCGGTGAGCAGGGCCCTGTTCGGCCTGCTCGAACTGCTCGCGACCGAGGCCCCGCCCGACCGCTTCGCGGACCTGGTGAGCACCGCCCGCGCCGAGGGCGTGGACGGCGCCGAGTCCGCCGCGCTGCTGGACCGCGCGCGGGGCCTCGCCCTCGACATCCACAGCCTCTTCGCCCGCCGCCACCAGCGCGAGGCCGGGCTCGCCGCCCTCGTCGACACGGCCAGGGAACTCACCCTGCCCTACGAACTGGACACCCTGCTCAAGGTCATCACCCGCCGCGCGCGGCTCCTGCTCAACCTCGACATGTCCTGGATCAGCTTCCACGACCCGGCCGAGGACTGCTCGTACGTCCGCGCGGCCGACGGGCACGCCTCCGCGATCACCGTCGGCTTCCGGATCCCCGGCTCCGGCGGGGTGGGCAACCGGTCCAGATCACTCGGTGCCCCCTTCTGGTCCCCCGACTACCTGAAGGACGAACGCTTCCCGCACTCCGCCGTCATCGACGACGTGGTGCGCGCCGAAGGGCTGCACGCCCTGATGGCGGTCCCGCTGCACGACGGGACCCAGGTCTTCGGCTCCCTCTACCTGGCCGACCGGAACGTACGGCACTTCACGCCCGACGAGATCACCCAGATGTCCTCGCTCGGCGACCTCGTATCGGTGGCGATCAAGAAGACCCGGCTGCTCGCCCAGGCCAAGCAGGAGATCTCCGAGCTGGAACTCGACTCCTCACGCGCCCTGGACTCCTCCTACGCCGCCCGCCATCTGCGCGAGACCCAGAGCAGGCTGACGGACATGGTGCTGCGCGGCCGGGATCTGCACGAGCTGACCGCCGCCGCGGGCGAGGCACTCGGCGGCGCCCTGCTCGTACGCGATGTGGCCGGCAGACAGCTGGCCGTCACCGGCGACGTACCCCCGCTGGACGAGGGCGAGTTACTGAAGGCGGTCCTCGACGCCCACACCGAGCGCGCACCCATCCGCTCGGCCGCCGGACTGTGGTGCTGCCCGGCCGACGCGGGCGACGAGATCCTCGCCACCCTGGTCCTCGCACCCGACGGACCCGCCACCGACCACACCCTCCAGCTGTTGCGGACGGTCGCGCAGACCACCGCGATCCTGCTCCAGGTGCAGCGCAGCGCGGCCGCGGCCGAGGGGCACATGCGCGACCAGCTCTTCCACGAACTGCTCAGCACATCGCAGTTCACCCCGGGACAGCTCGCCGAACGGGCCCGCAGGCTCGCGGTCGACCTGACCGAACCCCATGTCACCGTCGTGGCCAGGCCGGAGGGCGGCGCGCAGGGCAAGGCCGTCGTATGGGCGTCGTCGTACGCCCACCGGCTCTCCGGGCTCAGGACCACGGAGGCGGGCTGCATCGTCCTGCTGCTGCCCGGCACCGATCCGGGCTCCCGGGCCCGCGACGTCTCGCGCGAGATGTCGTCGGTACTCGGCCATCCGGTGACCGTGGGCGCGGCCGGACCGATCACCGACCCCGTCTCCATCCTCCTCACCTACCGTGAGGCACGGCGCTGCCTGGACGCGCTGACCGCGCTCGGGAGCACCGGTGCCACCGCGTCGCCCGAGGAACTCGGCTTCCTCGGCATGCTGCTCTCCGACCGGCCGGACGCGCACTCCTTCATAGGCGCCACCATCGGCCCCGTACTGGACTACGACACACAGCAGTTCACCGAGCTGGTGCGCACCCTGGAGGCGTACTTCGCCGCCGGGAACAGCCCCACGCGTGCGGCGGAGAGCCTGCACGTGCACCCCAACACCGTCTCGCGACGGCTGGAGCGCATCACCGACCTCCTGGGCGCCGGCTGGCAGGAGCCCGTACGCGCACTCGAAGTACAGCTGGCGCTGCGCCTCCAGCGCGCCCGGCACACACTGCGCCGGACCGGCTCCACCCCGCCGCCTCAGGCCGACGCGCCCGCCACGTAGGGGCTGGGCACCCGAAGGGGCCGGACCGCGTGCCCGGACTCCGGGACCGGTGCGCCCAGCTGGTCCCGGGGCCGTGGCTGCGGGTGGGCCAGGTCCGGAACGGCGACCGGGTAGGGCGGCCGCGGGGCGTGCCCGCCCCGGCTCGGACCGCCGAGCAGCGCGGCCGCGTGGGCCACGGACGCCAACGTGATGTGCCGGTGCCAGCCCCGGAACGAACGGCCCTCGAAGTCCCGCAGCCCGACCCGCTCGCCCACCTCGGTGAAGTCCCGGGCGACCCGGCGGGTCAGCCGGCTCATCCGCAGCAGCGCGGGCAGCGGGGCCTGTGTCATATCGGTGAGGAAGAGTTCGCCCGCCGGCCGGAGCGGATCGTTCCACACCCCGAGCAGCAGCATGCTGCGCTGACCCCGGCCCGGCTCGCCGGCCCGCGGGGCCCCGACCCGCCGCCCGAACACCACCCGTACCGCCACGACCAGCGCGCTCGACCCGCTCCAGCGGACCTGGTGGCGGAGACCCTTGACCGTCTCGACGATCTGCTGCGCCGACACCGCGCCGGCCCCGTACCCCGGCAGCGCCGGATCGGCGACCGCGAGCCTGCTGGACGCTCCGATCCGGGCCAGCACCGGAACACCCGCACCGGCGAACTCCCGCATCAGCAGCGGAAGATCATGACCACCGGCGTTGAACAGCAGCGGCCGGCCAGGCGCCGGGGAGCGGTTCATCGTCTCCAGCACCACGGCCACCGCCCCCTCGTCCGGCGACTCCGCCACGGTCTCCGCCGGAATGTCCGCGCGCCGGCGGCGTGCCGTGTCATCGATCCAGCACTCGGGCAGATGCAGCCGCCAGTTGACCGGCACGCTCATCTCCTCGGAGGCGAACCACAGCCCGAAGGCCCGCTGACCCGCCGAGCCGCCCCCGGCCCGTACCGGCACCACACCCACCGACTGGTCACCGGCCTTGGGGATCGACATCTGCTGAAGGACCCAGGCCTGCGGCGGAACAGTCCGCTGCACATGACCGGCCAGCGCCTCCCGGACCGGCGTCCAGTCCCAGGTGGAACTGGAGATGAAGTGCTGGAGGCTCTGCTCGGCGGCCGAACCACCGGTGAGAGAGGCGATGTTGCGCATCGTCTTGCGCCCGCCCACGGTCAGCAGACCGCGCAGGTACTGCTCGCCCTTCGTGCGCTGATCCCTGCGGCGCAGCGACTGGGAGAACACCGTGGCGGCCAGCTCGGAAACCACATCGGACGGTTCGTCTGCGTCCGGGAAACCGGCGAATACGTCCCGGACTTGGTTCAGGGCTCCACTCATACGCCAACGGTGACCCGGCCGGCCCGCCCGGGGCGAGGTGCGCCGGGCACCAGATCCGCTCCCGCGATGGTGCTCCGGCCACCACCGGGCCGGTCCCGGCAGCCCGGATCACCCGTTGTGGGGCGGTGGGGGGTGTGGTGCGGGCACCATCCCGGTAGTGCGGAAGTGCCGCGCATGTGACGGAACACCTGACGAAGTCACCCGCAACTGACAGGGCCGGGGCGAGCCCCTGACGTACCGCGGGACGGCTGCGCAGAGTGGGCCAACGGCACCCCTGACCGGGTGTTCCCTCACCTTCTGGAGTGCACAGCCATGCCTGAACCCGGTAGCGGTTCTGCTGTACGTCCGGGGCCCGGGGCCCGGGGCGAGTCCGGCCGGGGCGGCGCCCCGCTGGCCGAGGCGGTCCTCGCCGTGGCCCAGCGGGACATCGCCTCCTTCCACGCCCTGCCCCTCTCGCACGGGGGATCCATCAGGAACTCGAAGATCCGCGACGTCTACGAGGCACTCTTCGGGCAGGCGCAGCTCGCCGCCGAGGTGTCCTACAGCGGCACGATGCTCGACTCGTTCTTCCGCCCGCGCGGACCACTGCGCGCCGCACAACGGCTGGCGGCGAGCAGCTTCGGCGCGGACGCCACCCTCTTCCTGTCCGCCGGCACCAGCACCGCCAACCGCGTCGCGCTCGGCGCCCTGGTACCCACCGGCGGCCGGGTACTGGCCGACCGCAGCTGCCACCAGTCCGTGCACTTCGCCCTCGGCGACCTCGACGCCGTGACCGAGTACGCGCCGATGCGCCGCTGCTGCGCCGACTGCCCGCGGACCTTCGCCGACCTCCGGCAGCTCCTCGACATGTTCGCGCTCGCCGTCGCCGAAGGGGTGCCCTACGACACGGTCGTGCTGTCGGCCGTCTCCTACGACGGGGTCCGCTACGACCTGCCCGCCCTGCTCGCGGCCCTGGCCGAACTGCACCCGGCCGTATCGGTCCTGGTCGACGAGGCCTGGGGCGCCGTCCACCACTACCACTCCACGCTGCGCTCGCTGACCGCGCTGGAGGCGGTGCGGCGGCTGCGCGAGAGGGAGCCGGGGCTGCCGATGACGGTCGCGGTGACGCACTCCGCCCACAAGTCCATGTCGGCGCTGCGACAGGGTTCGTACCTGCACCTGATGGGCGACGGCGAGCTGCGCGAACGCGTCGCGCAGTCCCTGTTCCAGCACCACACGACCTCACCGAGCTGGCCCGTGCTGGCCAGTCTCGACCTGGCCAGGCTGCAGGCCGAGACCGAGGGGGAGGCGCTGCTCGAGCGCTCCCTGCGGCTGGCCCGGACCCTGCGCGCCGAGATCCGCTCGGACCCCCGGCTCTCGGCCTTCCGGGTACTGGGACCGGAGGGGCACCTGAGCGATCCGGCCCTCCTCGTCCACGAGGACCCCACCCGGGTCCTGGTGGACATCGGCGCCCTCGGCATCACCGCCGCGGAGTTCCGCCGCATCCTGTTCGACGAGTACGCCCTCTACGTCGCCCGGGAGAGCGGCGACGCCGTCGTCTTCCACGTCCACATCGGCGTGGACGAGGGGACGCTGCTGCGGCTGCTCGACGCCCTGCGCACCATCCAGCGCACCTACCGGGCCACGTCCGAGGCGCTGGCCGGGGACACCGCCGAACACTTCATCATCGCCTACCCGCCGGGCATACCGATCACCGTGCCGGGCGAGAGGCTCTCTGACCGGACCCGCGAGGAACTCGACGCGCTGCGCACCAGCGGCGTCGAGATCTACACGCTGCGCCAAGGAGGCGCAGCGCCCCACCCGGCTCCGGCATCCTCCCTCCTCAGTGGAACGGCAGATACGGAGTGACCCGATGCTCAGACTCGTCGACATCCGCAGGCACGCGGCCGACCGCCCCGAACACGTGGCCGTCGTCGACGGCCCGACACGGCTGACCTGGCAGCAGTTCGAGGACCAGGTGAGCCGGGTGACGGCCGCCCTGCACGCGCTCCTGCCGCCCGGACGCCCGGCCCGCGCCGCGTTCGCCGCCCGGAACAGCTGGCAGCTCGTCGTCGTCATGGCCGCCTGCTCGACCCTCGGCATCCCCTGCGTCGGCCTCGACTTCACCGCGACGCCCGAAGCGACCGCCCGCGCGCTGGAACAGCTGCGCCCCACCGTGCTGTTCAGCACCGCCCCGCACCGGGCCCTGCTGGCGTCCGCCGCCGGCCCGCAGGACGGCGACGTGCTCTCCGTCCACCTCGACGGTCCTGCCGGGAGCCCCACCAGCTACGCCTCCCTTGCGGCCGCCGAACCCCGTGACGTGGACCCGGTCGACCAGCCGTTCGCGATGTACTGCTTCACGTCCGGGACCAGCGGCACACCCCGGATGGTCATCCGGCACGCCTCGTTCGAGGCCCGCCGACTTGCCCTGCTGGTCGAGCAGTTCGCGTTCGGCCGGGACGACGTGCACCTGGTGACCGTGCCCCTCCACCACTCGTCGGGCCCCGGCTGGGCGCGGGTGTTCCTCGCCGTCGGCGGCCGGATCGTCCTCTGCCCGCCGGGGGACCCGGCGCAGATGGCCCGGCTGATCCGCACGGAGGGCGTCTCCACCACGCTCGTGGTGCCGCCCGTCCTGGCGTCGCTGGTGTCGCACCCCGAATCGGCGGACCTGGCCACCGGCTCCCGGCTGCGCTTCGTGCTCTCCGGCGGCAGGCACCTCAACCGCTGGCTGGTCGACACCGCCTGGAAACGGCTCGGACCCGTGCTGCACCTGTACTACGGGACCACCGAGACCGGACTGAACACCCTCATCACCCCCGACGAACTGCACGACGACCCCGGCCGCGCGGGCCGGGCGATGGAGGGCAGCGCCGTCGCCGTGGTCGACGCACAGGGGCATCTCGTGCCACCGGGCGTCCGGGGTCGCGTCGCCGTCGCGAGCTTCCAGCTGATGGACGACTACGCGAGTGGCCGGCCGGTCTTCCTGGAGCTCGATCCCGGCGACGGCGAAGGCACCCGGCGCTTCCTGCTCACCGGCGACAGCGGTGTGCTCGACGAGGAGGGGCGCCTCGAACTCACCGGCCGCACGGACGGCGTCTCCAAGGTCGACGGCACCGCGCCGCTGGACGTCAACGTCTTCGGGCTCGAATACGACCTGATGGACCTGGACTGTGTGCGGGACACCGCGGTCCTGCGCGTGGATCTGCCGGACGTCGGTGACGCGCTGATCGTGCCCTTCGTGCCGGTCTCCCCGGAGCGCGAGGCAGAGGGCCGCTGGGCGGTCCTGGTCGCCTGCGCGAGCAGGGTGCCCTGCCTGCCCGCCCATGTGGTGCCGGTCGCCTCGATCCCGTACAGCCCGACGGGCAAGCTGAGGGCGGGGGAGCTACTGGCCGAGGTGCTCGTGCGCCTACCCGCGCGAGAGACGGCGGCCTGAACAGGGTGGATTACCCCAGGTGACCCGGGCGTCGCCTCGGGTCACGCCGCCTGGTGGGCGAGCAGTGCCAGCGCGCACAGCAGCACCACCAGCAGGGCGATCAGCATCATCGGGTTCATCCCGCCGAGGGGGCCCTGTCCCTGCCCCTGCTGTTCCAGCCGCGCGCGGCTGGCCCGGCACACGGGGCAGCGCCCCTCGGCCACGGGCGCCGCGCAGTTCGCGCACACCAGCCGGTCATAGGTCATGCGCTTTCCTCCTCCCGCGCGGCGGAGCCGCACAAGGCTTTCTCTCCGCACAACGCTCACGGAAACGCGACCGTTCCCCCTACCACTGTGCCAGCTCGCGAGGATTTCGGCGCGGCCCGCCGGACAGGTCCCGGAAGCTCCTGGTTCGCTCCCGCTTGCGTTCCGGCATAAATCACCCATCCCGGTACGCGCGCCTGCACGCGTCAGCCGGGTTCGCGTATGGTCACGCTCACCTACTCCCGGCCGACCGTGGTGCATCCGTGATCCGATTCGACAACGTCTCCAAGACCTACCCGAAGCAGAGCCGTCCCGCTCTACGGGATGTGTCTCTCGATATCGAGAAGGGCGAGTTCGTCTTCCTGGTGGGCTCCTCCGGCTCCGGCAAGTCCACCTTCATGCGGCTCATCCTCCGCGAGGAGCGCGCCAGCCAGGGCATGGTCCACGTCCTCGGCAAGGACCTCGCCCGCATGTCCAACTGGAAGGTGCCGCACATGCGCCGCCAGCTGGGCACGGTCTTCCAGGACTTCCGGCTGCTTCCCAACAAGACCGTCGCGGAGAACGTGGCGTTCGCCCAGGAAGTCATCGGCAAGCCGCGCGGCGAGATCCGCAAGGCGGTCCCGCAGGTCCTCGACCTCGTCGGTCTCGGCGGCAAGGAGGACCGGATGCCCGGTGAGCTCTCCGGTGGTGAGCAGCAGCGCGTGGCGATCGCGCGGGCCTTCGTGAACCGGCCCATGCTGCTGATCGCGGACGAACCGACCGGCAACCTCGACCCGCAGACCTCGGTCGGCATCATGAAGCTGCTGGACCGGATCAACCGGACCGGGACCACCGTGATCATGGCGACCCACGACCAGAACATCGTCGACCAGATGCGCAAACGCGTCATCGAGCTCGAGCAGGGCCGTCTCGTACGTGACCAGGCGCGCGGCGTCTACGGCTACCAGCACTGAGCACTCAGCACTGAAAGGACGCCATGCGCGCCCAGTTCGTCCTGTCGGAGATCGGCGTCGGCCTCCGTCGCAACCTCACGATGACCTTCGCCGTCGTCGTCTCCGTCGCCCTCTCGCTCGCCCTGTTCGGCGGCGCGCTGCTCATGCGCGAGCAGGTCAGCACGATGAAGGACTACTGGTACGACAAGGTCAACGTCTCCATCTACCTCTGCGGCAAGGGGGATGCGGAGACGGTGGTCCAGTGCGCCAAGGGTGCGGTCACCGCTGAGCAGAAGAAGGAGATCGAGGGCGATCTCAAGAAGATGGACGTCGTCGAGACGGTGACGTACGAGTCGTCGGACGAGGCGTACAAGCACTACCAGGAGGAGTTCGGCGACTCCCCGATGGCGGGGAACATCACGCCGGACCAGATGCCGGAGTCCTTCCGCGTCAAGCTCCACGACCCGACGAAGTACAAGGTCGTCGCCACCGCCTTCGCAGGCCGCAACGGGGTGCAGTCGGTCCAGGACCAGAGAAGCATCCTGGACAACCTCTTCGGGCTGATGAACGGCATGAACGTCGCCGCGCTCTTCGTGATGGCGCTGATGCTGGTCATCGCGTTGATGCTGATCGTGAACACGGTCCGGGTCTCCGCGTTCAGCCGACGGCGCGAGACGGGCATCATGCGGCTCGTCGGTGCCTCCGGCTTCTACATCCAGATGCCGTTCATCATGGAGGCCGCGTTCGCCGGTCTGATCGGCGGTGTGCTGGCCTGCGTCATGCTGCTGGCCGGGCGCTACTTCCTGATCGACGGCGGTCTCGCCCTCCAGGACAAGCTGAATCTGATCGACTTCATCGGCTGGGAGGCGGTCCTCACCAAGCTCCCGCTGGTGCTGGCGATCGGCCTGCTGATGCCCGCGGTTGCCGCTCTCTTCGCGCTGCGCAAGTACCTCAAGGTGTGACAAGCGCCCCGTGCGGCGCGCGGCCAACCGGCCGTGCGCCCCCGGGGCGTTGTCCTAGACTCGGCGCCATGCCGGACCCTGTTCCCCGAGTCGGTCCCCGCGGGCTCTGCCGCGGGGCGGCCCTGACATTGGTCTTCGCGAGCGTGCTCGCCACGGCCGCCGCCACCGGCTCGCTGCCGCACGGCGACGGGCACGCACCGGAGATAAAGGCCCGGTCCGTCGCCTCCTTCGCCGACCGCGACGCGGTGGCCGACGCGGCGGCCGATGCCGTGGCGGACGGCAAATCCGGCACGGAGGCGGCCGAGGAGGCCGTCAGCCGCAGCGGGGACCGCTGGGGCGCGGTGTACGACGAGCGTGAGTACCAGGAGTTCGAGCAGGCCCTCGACGGTTCGTACACGGGCGTCGGGATCGCGGCCAGACGCTCCGCGGACGGGCTGGTCGCCGTCGCCCGGGTCCAGCCCGGCAGCCCCGCCGACCGGGCCGGTATCCGCGCGGGCGACCTGCTCCGCACGATCGACGGCAGCCGGGTCGACCGGCGCCCGGTCGCCGACGTCGTGGCCCGGCTGCGCGGCGACCGTACCGGCGCGGTGGCGGGGAGCCCCGTCGTCCTGGGCGTGCAGCGGGGTTCCGTCGCCCGCACCGAGACCCTGCACCGGGCCCGCCTCACCACCGAGGCCGTCACCGTGCGCCGGATCGGACCGGACCGTTCCGATTCCTCCGCAGCTGTACTGATCGACGTCGACTCGTTCACCAAGGGATCGGGTGCCGAGGTCCGTGACGCGGTCCGGGAGGCACCGGCGGGCGCGGGGGTGCTGCTGGACCTGCGCGGCAACTCGGGCGGGCTGGTCACGGAGGCCGTCACCGCCGCCTCCGCCTTCCTGGACGGCGGCCTGGTCGCCACCTACGACGTGCACGGGGACCAGCGCGCCCTGTACGCGGACGCGGGGGGCGACACCGAGCGCCCCGTCGTCGTCCTGATGGACGGCGGCACGATGAGCGCGGCCGAACTCCTGACCGGCGCCCTGCAGGACCGGGGGCGCGCGGTCACCGTCGGTTCCCGCACCTTCGGCAAGGGATCGGTCCAGATGCCGAGCAAGCTCGCCGGCGGTTCGGTGGCCGAGCTGACCGTGGGCCACTACCGGACTCCGGCGGGCCGGAGCATCGACAACCGGGGCATCACGCCGGACCTCGCGGTGAGCTCACGGGCCCAGGAGCGGGCCGAGTCGGTATTGAGTGGCCTCGGGGGTGGGTCGTAGTGCGAAAATGGCCGCACTATGGCTAAGGAAAAGGACACCGGGCGCAAGATCATCGCGCAGAACAAGAAGGCGCGTCACGACTACACCATCCTCGACACCCATGAGTGCGGCCTCGTGCTGATGGGCACCGAGGTCAAATCGCTGCGCATGGGCCGGGCCTCCCTGGTGGACGGCTTCGTGCAGATCGACGGCGGCGAGGCGTGGCTGCACAACATCCACGTCCCGGAGTACGTCCAGGGCACCTGGACCAACCACTCGGCCAAGCGCAAGCGCAAGCTGCTGATGCACCGGGCCGAGATCGACAAGCTGGAGTCGAAGTCGCAGGAGACCGGGCACACGATCGTGCCGCTCTCCCTGTACTTCGTGAACGGCCGGGTCAAGGTCGAGATCGCGCTGGCGAAGGGCAAGAAGGAGTACGACAAGCGGCAGACGCTGCGCGAGAAGCAGGACACGAGGGAGACGAACCGGGCGATCTCGGCGGCGCGCCGCCGCCAGCGGGCCGCCTGACCGGGCACGGGGCACCGGCCACCGGCCGGTCCGCCGGGAATACGCTGGCATCGTCGTGCGTTGGTCACGTACGATGGCACTGCACCCCACGGGGTGTGTACCACCTTTGAAAAATCAACATGGGGATGATCGGTTTCGACAGCGGATGTCGAAGCAGGGGAAGCGAGTCGAGGAAGCGGCAATGATCTCGTTAACCATATGTCGCAACCAATAATCGCCAATTCCAAGCGCGATTCCTCCGCCTTCGCCCTCGCTGCCTAATTAGCAGCTAAGCGAAGACTCTGCGGAGTGTCAGCCCGGGGGTGATCCCGACCCGGATCCTGGCATCATTAAGGGATCTAAACTTCTAGGCCCGGTCACGGGGCCCTGAAGGAAATCAAACAGTGACTGGGCCTGTCGGAGGCTTGTTCGCGTGACCTCCGGGGCCGAGAAAAGCGCAGCGAACTGCACTCGGAGAAGCCCTGGTTCCGCACCGTTGGACGCGGGTTCGATTCCCGCCATCTCCACAATTCCCATGTGAACGAGGACCCCGTTGCCACCGGCAACGGGGTCCTCGTTTTTTGCTGCCCGCGGGGCGGCGGACCGCCCACGGGGGCGTGGGGGGGCGTGCGCCCCCGGCGTGCGTTCAGGCCTCGTCTCTCATGGTGAACAACACGTCACTGTGGGGTCGAAGTGTCGTCGGCGTGCGCTACATTCGTCGTCCGGGTGCACTGTGGTGGGGGGGCGCGGACAGGGTGGGGGCCCGGTCCGGCGGCATATAACCGGTCAGTTGCGCGCACCCGATCCTGAGTGGGGGAAGTGCGTACAACAGTGGAAACTTGGCGTGAAGGTGCCCAGGTGGGGCACACACACGAGCCGAACGAAGTCACCATCCAGCTCGACGGACTGGGACGACAGCTCTCCGAGCTGCTCCCGGAACCGGGCGCGCCGGACGGCTCCGACGGCCCCGTCTTCGTCGACGAGAGCGGTCGGCGCAGCAAGAACCTCCGGCGGCTCGGCTGGGTCGTGGCCGCCGTCTGTGTCTGTTTCGCGGTGGTGCTCGTCGGCGCTGTCCTCGGCGGCAACTCCAGCGCTCCCTTCCTGCCGCTTTCCGGCCAGGAGGAGCACAAGAAGGCGGAGGAGGTGGAGGTGCCCGCCGCCCCCGGCGAGAGCGCGGGCGCCCCGGTGTCACCGGGTGCGACACCCAGCTCCTCGCCGTCCGCCCCGGTCGACGGGACCGGCGCAGCGGCGCCGGGCGGCTCCGCGGCCGGAGCCTCGTCGACGCCGGGCGCCGGCTCTTCGGCATCGGCCACCGCCGCCCCGCCCAAGGCAGGCACCGAGACCGCGGGAGGCTCCGCCGGTGGTGCGGGCGGTGGCGGTGGCGCAAAAACGCCGTCCGCCGACACCTCGGTCTCGGCCCCGCCCGTCGGCCCCGTGGCGCCCAGCGGCGATCCGGAGAGCCCTCCGCCGGACACCACGACCCCGCCCGCGGAGACTCCGGAACCTCCTGTGCAAGACCAAGAAGGCGCCAAGTAGATGACCATCCCCGTACCGCGGGGCAGGCACAACCGCAAGAAGCAGATCCGCAGGCGCAGGCTCCCCCTGCGCTATCTGCTGCCGTTCCTGCTTCTTGTCGCCCTGCTCGCCATGCTGATGCTGCGTGGATACGTGCACAGCGAGATCCATGCCGACCACCGGATCCAGCCACCGGCGGCCACCGATCAGGTGCCCGATCAGATCCTCGAAGGCGGACCGGTCATCGACGCGCGCAGCGCGACGGAACCGGCCAAGTCCCTGCGCATCCCCGATCACCGCATCGTGCTGACCTTCGACGACGGCCCGGACCCCGAGTGGACCCCGCGCGTGCTCGACAAGCTCAAGGAGTACGACGCGCACGCCGTCTTCTTCGTCACCGGCACCATGGCCTCGCGCTATCCCGAGCTGGTGGAGCGCATGGTCAAGGAGGGGCACGAGGTGGGGCTGCACACCTTCAACCACCCCGACCTCTCCTACCAGTCCCACTCCCGCATCGACTGGGAGCTCTCGCAGAACCAACTGGTGCTGGCGGGCGCGGCCGGAATTCGTACCTCGCTCTTCCGGCCCCCGTACTCCTCCTTCGCCGACGCCATGGACGACAAGTCCTGGCCGGTCGCCCAGTACATAGGCAGCCGCGGCTACCTCACCGTCGTCAACAACACCGACAGCGAGGACTGGAAGCGCCCCGGTGTCCGCACCATCATCAAGAACGCCACACCGAAGCACGGCAAGGGCGCCATCGTCCTGATGCACGACTCCGGCGGCGACCGGTCCGAGACCGTGGCCGCACTCGACCGCTTCCTGCCCAGGATGCAGGGCCAGGGATACGAGTTCGCCAACCTCACCGCCGCCCTCGGCGGCCCCAGCGCGCACACCCCCGTCAGTGGTCTCGCCCTCTGGAAGGGCAAGGCGTTCGTCTACGCCGTCGGCGTCTCGGACCACATCACCGATGTGATGGTGGCCGGTCTCGCCGTCATCGGGGTGCTGGTCATCAGCCGCTTCGGGCTGATGCTGCTGCTCTCCTTCGTGCACGCCCGCCGGGTCCGGAAACGGGACTTCCGCTGGGGTGAGCCGGTGACCCGCCCGGTGACCGTCCTGGTGCCCGCGTACAACGAGCGCGAGTGCATCGCCAACACGGTGCGCTCCCTGGTGGCAAGTGACTATCCGGTCGAAGTCATCGTCATCGACGACGGCTCCACGGACGGCACCGCGGACATCGTCGAGGCGATGCGGCTGCCGAACGTACGGGTGGTGCGCCAGCGCAACGGGGGGAAGCCCGCCGCCCTCAACAACGGCATCGCGCACGCCCGCCACGACATCATCGTGATGATGGACGGCGACACGGTCTTCGAACCGGCCACCGTCCGTGAACTGGTGCAGCCCTTCGCGGACCCGCGGGTCGGAGCCGTCGCAGGCAACGCCAAGGTCGGCAACCGCGACTCGCTCATCGGGGCCTGGCAGCACATCGAGTACGTGATGGGCTTCAACCTCGACCGCCGGATGTACGACCTGCTGCGCTGCATGCCCACCATCCCCGGCGCGGTCGGGGCGTTCCGCCGTGACGCGCTGGACCGGATCGGCGGGATGAGCGAGGACACCCTCGCCGAGGACACCGACGTCACGATGGCCCTGCACCGGGACGGCTGGCGCGTCGTCTACGCGGAGAACGCCCGCGCCTGGACCGAGGCGCCGGAGTCCGTGCAGCAGCTGTGGTCGCAGCGCTACCGGTGGTCGTACGGCACGATGCAGGCGATCTGGAAGCACCGCCGCGCGGTCGTCGAACGCGGGCCGTCCGGCCGGTTCGGACGCGTGGGCCTGCCGTTCGTCGCCCTCTTCATGGTCGTCGCCCCGCTGCTCGCGCCCCTCATCGACGTCTTCCTGCTCTACGGACTCGTCTTCGGCCCCACCCAGCAGACGGTCGTCGCCTGGCTCGGCGTCCTCGCCGTGCAGGCGGTCTGCGCCGCGTACGCCTTCCGGCTCGACCGGGAACGCATGACGCACCTGATCTCGCTGCCCCTCCAGCAGATCCTCTACCGGCAGCTCATGTACGTGGTGCTGCTCCAGTCCTGGATCACCGCTCTCACCGGTGGCCGGCTGCGCTGGCAGAAGCTGCGCCGCACCGGCGTCGTGGAGGCGCCCGGCTCGATGACCGGCCGGCGGCGGGGGAGCAGCAACGACCGGAGGCCCGTCGCATGACCCACCCGAGCTATCCCTCCGCGTACCCGCAGCAGCCGCCGGAGCCGCACACCGTGCCGTTCCCGGTGCAGGCGCCGTACCCGCCGGCCGCCACCCCGCAGGGGCCGGTGCCCGGGGCCGGGGCGGCGGCGCCCTCGCACGCGAAGGCACCGGCCGCCGCGGCGAAGGGGGGCGGCCGGGACCGCTATCTCGACCTGCTCCGTGCCGTGGCGCTCGTCCGCGTCGTCGTCTTCCACCTGTTCGGCTGGGCCTGGCTGACCATCCTGTTCCCGTCCATGGGCGTGATGTTCGCCCTGGCCGGCTCCCTGATGGCCCGGTCGCTGGCCCGGCCCGCCCTGAGCGTCATCCGGGGCAGGCTGCGCAGGCTGCTGCCGCCGATGTGGGCGTTCGCCGCCCTCGTCGTACCGATGATGTTCGTGATGGGGCTCAAGCCGGTACGGGAGGAGGGCATCTGGTGGTTCCTCAAGCTGGGCTGCTACATCCTTCCCGTCGGCTCACCCCCGTTCCCCTGGGAGAGCGGTTCCGAGAGCGGCTTCCTGGAGCAGTCGTGGGCCGAGCAGGCGGCGGGCCCGCTCTGGTACATCCGCGCCTACCTGTGGTTCGTCCTGGCCTCCCCGCTGCTGCTGAAGGCCTTCCGCAGACTGCCGTGGGCGACGCTGCTCGCGCCGATCGGCCTCACCGCCGTCATCGGCACCGGCCTGGTCAGCGTCCCCGGGGCGACGGGCGAGGCGCTCGTCGACTTCGGTACCTTCGGCTCCTGCTGGATCCTGGGCTTCGCCCACAACGACGGGCTGCTGCGACAGATCCCGCGCTACATCTCGGTCTCGTCCGCCGCGATGATCATGGCCTTCGGCCTCTGGTGGGCGTCCGGACACCTGACCGACGAGGGCTGGAACCTGGACGAGATCCCGCTCGCCCAGGCCACCTGGTCGCTGGGCTTCTGCGCGATCCTGCTCCAGTACGCGCCCTCCTGGAAGGAGCTGCCCGGCCGCCTCGCCGGCTGGGACAGCCCGATCACCCTGGCCAACAACCGGGCCGTGACGATCTACCTCTGGCACAACATGCTGCTCATGGCGGCGATGCCGATCATCGACCAGCTGTGGAACATCCCCTGGGTCGGCGACCACCTCGACACGTACATCGACGCCTCGTACGACGTGCTCGTGCTGATCCTGATATGGCCCCTGATAGGGGTGATGATCGTCGCGATCGGCTGGGTCGAGGACGTGGCGGCCAAACGGCGGCCGAGGCTCTGGCCCAACGGCGCACCGAAGCGGACCGGGAAGCGCGCCGCCCGGGCAGGCACACCGGAACCGGCCGGTACAACGGAACCGCCCGGCACCCCGGGACCGCCCAGGTGGTGACCGCCCTCACCGGGCCTTCGCCGGCCCGGTGAGAGCAAGGTTGCGCACCGGTCACCTCACGGCACCGCGCCGAAACGCGCGCTCCCTAGCGTCGGGGACAACACCCCGACCCCCTGTGGAGGCGCGTCATGGCCGGCCGTTGGATCGAGCAGTGGGAACCCGAGGACGAGACGTTCTGGCGGGAGAAGGGCGAGCGGATCGCCCGCCGGAACCTGTGGTTCTCCGTCCTCTCCGAGCACATCGGTTTCTCGGTCTGGACCCTGTGGTCGGTGATGGTCCTGTTCATGGGACCGGAGTACGGGGTGGACCCGGCGGGCAAGTTCTTCCTGATCTCCACCGCGACGCTGGTCGGTGCGGTCGCCCGGGTGCCGTACACCTTCGCCGTGGCCCGGTTCGGCGGACGGAACTGGACCGTGTTCAGCGCACTCACCCTGCTGCTGCCGACCGTCGCCGCCTATGCGGTGATGGAGCCGGGCACCTCGTACACCACCTTCATGGTGGTGTCCGCGCTCACCGGGATCGGCGGCGGGAACTTCGCCTCGTCCATGACGAACATCAACGCCTTCTTCCCGCTGCGGAAGAAGGGCTGGGCGCTCGGCCTCAACGCGGGCGGCGGCAACATCGGGGTGCCCGTCGTCCAGCTCGCCGGGCTGCTGGTCATCGGGACGGCGGGCGCCACGCATCCGCGGATCGTGCTCGGCGCGTACATTCCGCTGATCCTCGTCGCCGCGCTGTGCGCCGCGGCCTTCATGGACAACCTGGCTCCCGTGCAGAACGACACCGGGGCCGCCAGGGAGGCCGTGCGCGATCGGCACACCTGGATCATGGCGGTGCTCTACATCGGCACGTTCGGCTCCTTCATCGGCTACAGCTTCGCCTTCGGCCTCGTCCTGCAGACCCAGTTCGGCCGGACCCCGCTGGAGGCCGCCTCGCTCACCTTCATCGGCCCGCTGCTGGGCTCGCTGGTCAGGCCGGTGGGCGGCCGGCTCGCCGACCGGTACGGCGGCGCCCGCATCACCATGGCGAACTTCGCCGCGATGGCCGCGGCGACCGGTGTCGTCGTGTACGCCTCCGGCATCGAGTCGCTCACCGTGTTCCTGACCGGCTTCACCGCACTGTTCGTGCTGACCGGGCTCGGCAACGGATCGACGTACAAGATGATCCCGGGCATCTTCCACGCCAAGGCGGTCGCGCGCGGGCTGCGCGGCGAGGCGGCGGCGGCCCGGGGGCGGCGGCTGTCCGGGGCGGCCATGGGGCTCATCGGGGCGGTCGGGGCGCTGGGCGGGCTCGCCATCAACCTCGCCTTCCGGCAGTCCTTCCAGGCCTCGGGCACCGGAACGGCGGCCTTCTGGTCCTTCCTGGTCTTCTACGGTGTGTGTTTCGGGCTCACCTGGGCGGTATACCTTCGCCGCACCGCTCCGGTCCCGGCGAAGCCGCAGCTCAGCTACGCCGAGGTGTGATGATGGCGGGATGGTGTCGGGTGACGTAACGGGCGGGAAATACGGGTGAACCGAGCCTGTCACGCATCGTTGGCAGTCTCGGTCCTCCGCACCATCGAGCAGCAGCGGGACGAGAGCCGGGAAGACCATATGAGCGACGACGAACAGCACGGGCCCCTCGCGGGCTTCACGGTCGGCGTCACCGCCGCGCGCCGGGCGGAGGAGCTCGGCACGCTGCTGCGGCGACGGGGCGCCACCGTGGTGCACGCACCCGCCCTGCGGATCGTGCCGCTCGCCGACGACAGCGAACTGCTCGCGGCCACCGAGGAACTCATCGAGAGCGTCCCCGACGTGGTCCTCGCCACCACGGCGATCGGCTTCCGGGGCTGGATCGAGGCCGCCGACGGCTGGGGCATCGGCGCCCAGCTGCTGGACCGGCTGCGCGGCGTGGAGCTGCTGGCCCGCGGCCCCAAGGTCAAGGGCGCGGTCCGGGCCGCCGGGCTCATCGAGGCGTGGTCGCCCGCCTCGGAATCCATGGCGGAGGTGCTGGAACGGCTCCTGGCGGAGGGCGTCGAGGGCCGCCGCATCGCGCTCCAGTTGCACGGCGAACCGCTCCCCGGCTTCGTGGAGTCACTGAGGGCCGCCGGGGCCGAGGTCATCGGCGTCCCCGTCTACCGCTGGATGCCGCCCGAGGACATCACCCCGCTCGACCGGCTCCTCGACCTCACCATCGCCCGCGGTCTGGACGCGCTCACCTTCACCAGCGCCCCGGCCGCCGCCTCGCTGCTGCGCCGGGCCGAGGAGCGCGGCCTGCTGCCCGAACTGCTGGGCGCCCTGCGCGACGGCGTCGTATCGGCCTGCGTCGGACCGGTCACCGCACTGCCGTTGCAGGCCCGCGGGGTGGACACCGTCCAGCCGGAGCGCTTCCGGCTCGGCCCGCTCGTCCAGCTGCTCTGCCGCGAACTTCCCTCCGGCGCACGCACGTTGCCCATCGCCGGGCACCGGGTGGAGATCCGCGGCCACGCCGTCCTGGTCGACGACGAGCTGCGGCCGGTACCACCGGCCGGGATGTCCCTGCTGCACACCCTGGCCCGCAAGCCGGGCTGGGTGGTGGCCCGCGCCGATCTGCTGCGCGCCCTGCCCGGCAGCGGTACGGACGAGCACGCGGTGGAGACGGCCATGGCCCGGCTGCGTACCGCGCTCGGCGTGCCCCGGATCGTCCAGACGGTGGTCAAACGCGGCTACCGGCTGGCCCTGGACCCGGCGTCGGACGCCAAGTACGCGGACTCCTGAGGGAGCCGGCGCGCCATCAGGTACGAGGCCCGCAGCAGGAGGGCGAGGGCGGCCGTGCACAGCACCGCCCGTACGGCGTTCCAGGCGACCCACGCGTCCTCGAACCGCTCCCGCACGGAGGCGGGATCGGCGATGCGCGCCGGGTTCCCGGCGTGTGCGAGTGCCTCGTTGAGCGGGACGCTGACGCCCGAGGTGAGCAGGAAGGCGACGGTGTACACCACGAGCGCCGCGACGAGCGGGCCGCGCGGGCCGGGGGTACGGCGCTGCTGCCAGGCGGCGGCCGCGGTGAGGACCAGCGCGCCGAGGAATCCGGCGAAGAAGACCGGGTTCTCGATGACGTCGTTGATGTTCTGCATCACCTCGATGAAGGTCCGGTCGTCGCTTCGGCCGAGCGCGGGCATGACCGCGCAGGAGAACACGTAGAACGTGCCCGCGACGAGGCCGGTGGTGACGGCCGCGCCACCGAGCACGAGGTGGTTGAGGGTGCGGACCGGCGGGCAGGCCAGGGTGGTTGTCATGGTCTCCAGTGAAGTGGCGCGCGAGGGCCCGATCCATCGCTCGGGCGCGCAGTTCCATACGAGGGCGTCCAAGGGCCGGTGCGGGGGACCGGGATACCGTGCAGGGATGATCGACGACACCCACTGGCTCGACGCGGAGATACGGCTCCGTCCGGTAACGGAGGCGGATGCCGCCTCTCTCGCGGTCTCCATGACCCGCAGCCGTGCGTACATGCGGCCCTGGGAGCCCGTACGGACCGAGGCCTTCTACACCGAGGAGGGGCAGCGGCAGCGACTGGCCCTGCTGCTGGCCGAACGCGAGGCGGGGCGCGTGATGCCGTGGGTGCTGGCGGACGGGCAGGACCGGGCGATCGGCGGGTTCAACCTCAACGCCGTGGTGCTCGGGCCGTTCCGCAGCGCCACGCTCGGCTACTGGGTGGACGTCGGTCACGCCGGCCGCGGGCTGGCCACCGCCGCCGTGCGCCGGATCTGCGATCTGGCCCGGGACGAGCTGCGGCTGCACCGCGTCGAGGCCGGCACGGTGGCGGACAACACGGCGTCGCAGCGGGTGCTCGCCAAGTGCGGCTTCGAGGAGTTCGGCTTCGCCCCGCGGTATCTCCACATCGACGGCGAATGGCGCGACCACCGGCTCTTCCAGCGCATCCTGCACGACGGACCGGTGACCGGGGAACCGGCCGGGCCCGGAGCCTGAGGGCCCGGAGCCTCCGGGGCCTCGTCAGCCGGCCGCCCGGCGCTCGTGGCGGTGTCCTTCCAGCGGCCACGGCGGATGCGCGGGCAGCACCTCCGCGAGGCCGTAGCCGGCCTTTCCCGCCACCCGGCACGACGCCTCGTTGTCCACCTGGTGCAGCAGGTCAAGCCGTACGAGCCCGTCCCCGGCAAAGGACCCGAACGCCCAGTCCGTGAGCGTGCGCAGGGCTCCCGGGGCGATCCCGCGGCCACGGGCCCGGGCGACCGTCCAGTAGCCCACCTCGGCCGAAGCCGACCCGGGGGAGGGGAACACGAGGGCGACGTTTGCGACCGGTCCGTCCCCCAGCGAGGTGTCCACCACGGCGAAGCCGTAGCGCAGCCCGGACACCCGGCCCTCGTCCTGGGCCCGCAGCCAGCCCACTCCCGCCTCCTCGTCCGCCACCGCGGCGCGGGACCCCGCCCGCACCGCCGGGTCGCGGTAGGCGTCGAGCAGGACCTCCAGGTCGCCCGGCAGCCAGGGGCGCAGCACCAGGGAGCCGTTCCGGAGGCGGGCGGTGCGCGGGTGGTCGCTCATCCGGGCATCGTACGAGGGGGGCCGCCCCCGCCCGCGCGGTGGCAGGGGTTACGGGCGGGGGCTCCGAGGGGCACTCTGGTGTGGACGACGGCCGGACCCAAGGCGGTGGCATGCGCATGGCGGCGCGCAAGGGCTCGTGCGACTGGCGGTTCGACGCCGGACGGCTCTGTCTGGACCTGGTGGCGACCGGGGCGGGCAGCCCCGGTGTCCCCGATCCGCTCGACAGACCCGAGCGGCTGGCCGACTGGCTGGTGGCCTCCCGGACCGTGCCGCAGGGCACCCGGCTCGCCCACGTCGACCACAACTGGCTCGTGCTGTTCCGGCAGTTGAGGACCGCCGTCGACCGGCTGCTGACCGCACAGCTCGACGGCCGCGGGGCCGAGGGCGCCCTGGACCGCGTCAACGCCCTCGCCGCCGGAGCCCCGCCCGGCGTGCGCGCCGTGCGCACCGGGAGCGGCGCCCTGGTGCGCGGGCTCAGCACCGAACCCGACTGCCGGGCGCTGCTGGCCGCCGTGGCGCGCGACGCGGTGGAGCTGCTGACCGACCCGGTGGCCCTGGGCGGGCTGCGCCGCTGTGAGGGCGACAACTGCCGCCGGATCTACCTGGACACCTCACGCGGGCGGCGCAGGCGCTGGTGCTCCGGCGAGGGGTGCGGGAACCGCGAACGGGTCGCCCGGCACCGGCGGCGGAACGCCGGTCCGGCGGGCGGTCCCGCGGGACGTTGACCGCCCGGGGCCGTCAACGCCCGCCGCCGTAAAGAATCTTGGACCCGGATTGAATGGTTCGCCCCGCATCCCCGTACCGAAGGGCAAGGAGCTCGACAGGGTCTCGACCGGGAGGTGCGGGTGCGCAAGGATGCGGCCGTGGCCGACGACCGTCCTCGCGGGGCTCGGCACCGCGGCAAGCCGCCCCCGTCGCCCTCCGCCGCCCCCGACGAGGAGCTGATGCGCGCGCTCTACCGCGAACACGCCGGGCCGCTGATCGCCTACGTGCTCCGGCTCGTCGCCGGGGACCGGCAGCGTGCCGAGGACGTGGTGCAGGAGACGCTCATCCGGGCCTGGAAGAACGCCGGTTCGCTGGGCCGGGCCACCGGTTCCGTCCGGCCCTGGCTGGTGACGGTCGCCCGGCGGATCGTCATCGACGGCCACCGGAGCCGCCTGGCCCGGCCGCGCGAGGTCGAGCCGTCGCCGCTCGATGCCATTCCCGCGGAGGACGAGATCGACAGGGCCCTGTGGCTGATGACGTTGTCGGACGCGCTCGACGATCTGACCCCCGCCCACCGGGAGGCACTGGTCGAGACCTACTTCAGGGGCCGCACGGTCAACGAGGCCGCCGAGGCGCTCGGCATCCCCAGCGGCACGGTCCGCTCCCGGGTCTTCTACGCCCTGCGCTCGATGAAGCTCGTACTGGAGGAGAGGGGGATCACGGCATGAGCGACCACGAGTGGGAGCCCTTCGGGCGCCGGCCGGCCGGCCCCCTCGGCCCGGGCGATGACGAGTCCGGGCACGACGCCGCGGGCGCGTACGCCCTGGGCGTCCTGGACGACGCCGAGGCCGCCGCCTTCGAGGCGCATCTGGCCGGCTGCGCCCGCTGCGGCGCCCGTCTCGACGAGTTCGCCGGCCTGGAGCCGATGCTCGCGATGCTCGCCGAGTCCCCGTCCGGAGTGCCCGGCGCGCTTCCCGTCCCGCACGTACCGGGGCCGCCCGCGCCCCGGATGCTCGCTGAACTGCTCGACGAGGTCACCGCCCGGCGCGCCCGGCGCGCCCGGCGCACCCGGCGGGGCCGGTATCTGGTCGCGGCGGCGGCGGTGCTGGTCATCGGCGGCCCGGTGCTCGCGGTGACGGCCACCGGCGGCGACCGGCCCGCGGCCGAGGCGGCCCCCCCGTACCCGACGGGCCCCGCCGAGGACGCGTTCCTCCACCGCATGGCGGAGAAGGTACGGGCCACCGACCCCACCACCGCGGTCTCCGCCACGATCGGCATGGAACCCGAGCCGTGGGGCACCGACACCGTGCTGGAGCTGACGAACGTGACGGGGCCGCGGAAGTGCCGCCTGGTCGCGGTCTCGAAGACCGGCGAGGAGGAGGTCGTCACCTCCTGGTCCGTACCGAGGTGGGGGTACGGCGTCAAGACCTCCGCGCACCCCGCCGCCGCCTACCCGCTCTACGTCCACGGCGGGGCGGCGATGGCCCGGAGCGACATCGACCACTTCGAGGTGCGGACGTTCGACGGGAAGCGGCTGGTGAGCGTCGACGCCTGACCGTTATCCCGGTCGCCGAGATCGACGCTCGTGGCGGGTGCGCGACGGGCCCCGCGTCGCATAGGGTTGACGGCTGCCCAATGCACGTCAGAAGGGGGTCTCGGTGGCCGCGCAGGATGCCGCTGTCGATTCGTTGCGGGACCGGGAAATCGGTGTCGAGCAGGAACATCTCGACCGTGTTTACCACCGCCTCGAGGAGAAGATCCACGAGGCGGAATTTCTCATGAGTGATGCCGTCAAACGCGGCCAGGTCGGCACACCGGGAGCGCTCGCCGAACGCGACGCCCAGGTGTTCCGGGCCGGAATCCACCTCAACCGGCTGAACAGCGAGTTCGAGGACTTCCTCTTCGGGAGGATCGACCTGCTGCTCGGGAAGGACGGCGAACGCGGCCCGGACGGCGCGTTCACCTCCGTCGAGCCGGCCGACGACGTCGTACGGGAGGACAGCACCGCCGATATCGCGGAGACGCTGCACATCGGCCGGATCGGGGTCCTGGACTCCGACTACGCGCCGCTGGTCATCGACTGGCGCGCGCCGGCCGCCGCGCCCTTCTACCGGTCGACGCCCAAGGAGCCGGGCCGGGTGGTACGCCGCCGGGTCATCCGCTCCAAGGGCCGCCGGGTCCTCGGCGTCGAGGACGACCTGATGCGTCCCGAACTGACCGCGTACCTGGGGGGTGAGAAGCTCCCGGTCATCGGGGACGGCGCCCTGATGGCGGCGCTCGGGCAGGCCCGCAGCCACACCATGCGGGACATCGTCTCCTCCATCCAGGCCGAGCAGGACCTGGTGATCCGTGCGCCCGCCGCCTCGGTCACCGAGGTCTCGGGCGGCCCCGGCACCGGCAAGACCGCGGTCGCCCTGCACCGTGCCGCCTACCTGCTCTACCAGGACCGGCGGCGGTACGCGGGCGGCATCCTCGTCGTCTCGCCGACGCCGCTGCTGGTCGCCTACACCGAAGGGGTGCTGCCCTCGCTCGGCGAGGAGGGCCAGGTCGCGATCCGTGCGGTCGGCTCCCTGTCGGACGAGGCGGCCGGGCCCGCGGGCGCCACCACGTACGACGAACCGGCCGTCGCCCGGATCAAGGGCTCGTCCCGGATCCTCCACGTGCTGCGCAAGGCGGCCCGCGGGGCGCTGGAGCAGCCGGTGGTCCGGTCGGCCGCCGGGGACGACGGCCAGCTGGCGTTCGGCGAGGAGGAGGCCCCGCAGGAGGCCGCCGCCACGCCCACCCGGCTGCGGGTGGTCGCCTTCGGCGCCCGCGTCGAGCTGAACGAGGACGAGCTCCGGCGCATCCGGAACAACGTGCTCAGCGGCACCGCACCGGTCAACCTGCTGCGCCCGCGCGCCCGCAAACTGCTGCTGGACGCGCTGTGGAGCAGGTCGTCCGGCCGGGGCCGCTACACCGATCCGGAGCTCGCCGCCGAACTGCGCTCGTCGTTCGACGAGGACGTCTCCACCGAGACGCCGTTCATCGAGTTCCTGAACGCGTGGTGGCCCGAGCTCACCCCGCGCGGGGTGCTCGCCGCGATGTCCGACGAGAAGCGGCTCGCCCGGTGGTCGCGGCGGACCCTGAACCAGGGGGAGGTGCGCCGGCTGGCGCGCTCCCTGAAGCGGTTGGACGGCGCGGGGCAGGGACCGCTCTCCGTCCACGACGTGGCGATGCTGGACGAGCTGCAGCATCTGATCGGCACGCCGAACCGCCCCAAGCGCAGGCGCGAGTCCGATCCGCTGGACCACCTCACCGGTCTGGAGGAGCTGATGCCGCAGCGCGAGGAGACCCAGTGGGAGCGGGCGGAGCGGCTCGCGGCCGAGCGCACGGAGTACGCGCACGTCATCGTCGACGAGGCGCAGGACCTCACGCCGATGCAGTGGCGCATGGTCGGCCGCCGGGGCCGGCACGCCACCTGGACGATCGTCGGCGACCCGGCGCAGTCCTCCTGGTCCGATCCGGACGAGGCGGCCGCGGCCCGTGACGAGGCGCTCGGCAACCGGCCGCGCCGCCGGTTCACCCTGACCGTGAACTACCGCAACCCGGCGGAGATCGCCGAGCTGGCCGCCAAGGTCCTCGCACTCGCGATGCCGGGCATGGAGTCACCGGCCGCCGTCCGCTCCACGGGCGTCGAGCCGCGCTTCGTCACCGTCCGGGACGGTGATCTGGCCGGCACGGTGCGCGAGGAGGCGCGACGGCTGCTCGGCGAGGTGGACGGCACGGTCGGTGTGGTCGTCGCGATGAACCGGCGGGCGCAGGCCCGTGCGTGGCTCGCGGAACTCGGCGAACGGGTGGTCGCGCTCGGCAGTCTTGAGGCCAAGGGTCTGGAGTACGACGCCACGGTGGTCGTCTCGCCCGCGGAGATCGCCGACGAGTCCCCGGCGGGGCTGCGGGTGCTGTACGTCGCGTTGACGCGGGCGACGCAGCAGCTCACGGTCGTCTCCGGGGAGCGCGATCTGCCTGATGGGGACGGGGTGCCGGACCTCTTGAGGGACTGACGCCTACCGGGGCGGTGGCCGGTGCAGGAGCCTTTTTTCGGTCAACCTGCGCTGCGGGAATCACTTCTCCGGGGTGTTTGTTAGCCTGGTGTTGGCACCGGCTCGATCCAAGCCCCCGGGCCCAACCTTCGTCGCTTCGAGCGACCACTTGCCGCGAGGCGAGCATGGCGGGCCGGTGTCACCTAACTGAAGAAGACAGACCCGCGTCACCCTCCGGTGGCGTGGGTCTGTTTTCGTTTACGGGTCCGAACGGCTCCGAACGAGGGCGAACGGGGGTTCCATTGGGGCCCTCATATCTCGTATGGTGGAAAACACTTTCCGAAGTGTGGCAGTCATTACCGGCTACCCACCGGTAGGTGCGAATATCTGAAGGCGTGTGCGGATCTGTTCCCCTATCGACGGACCCGGCCGCGTAGCAATGAAGCTAAGGAAAGCGAAGGACTCGGCCATGGCAACGGCGCCCAGCGTCTCGTACTCGATGACGGTCAGGCTGGAGGTGCCCGCGAGCGGCACAGCGGTCTCCCAGCTCACCACGGCCGTGGAGTCCTCCGGTGGTTCGGTCACCGGCCTCGACGTGACCGCTTCCGGCCACGACAAGCTTCGGATCGACGTCACGATCGCGGCCTCCTCCACGTCGCACGCGGATGAGATCGTCGAAGGTCTGCGCGACGTCGAGGGCGTCATCCTCGGCAAGGTGTCCGACCGTACGTTCCTGATGCACCTCGGCGGCAAGATCGAGATGCAGTCGAAGCACCCCATCCGCAACCGTGACGACCTCTCGATGATCTACACCCCGGGTGTGGCCCGGGTGTGCATGGCGATCGCCGAGAACCCCGAGGACGCCCGCCGTCTGACCATCAAGCGCAACTCCGTCGCAGTCGTGACGGACGGTTCCGCGGTGCTCGGCCTCGGCAACATCGGTCCGATGGCCGCCCTCCCGGTGATGGAGGGCAAGGCGGCCCTCTTCAAGCGGTTCGCCGGCATCGACGCCTGGCCGATCTGCCTGGACACCCAGGACACCGATGCCATCGTCGAGATCGTCAAGGCGATCGCCCCCGGCTTCGCGGGCATCAACCTGGAGGACATCTCCGCGCCGCGCTGCTTCGAGATCGAGGCCCGGCTGCGCGAGGCCCTGGACATCCCCGTCTTCCACGACGACCAGCACGGCACCGCCATCGTCGTGCTCGCCTCGCTGACCAACGCGCTGCGCGTGGTGGGCAAGGCCATCGGGGACGTACGGGTCGTCATGTCCGGCGCCGGGGCGGCCGGTACGGCCATCCTGAAGCTCCTCATCGCCGCGGGCGTCAAGCACGCGGTCGTCGCCGACATCCACGGCGTGGTGCACTCCGGCCGCGAGGACCTGGTCTCCGCGGATGCCGACTCGCCGCTGCGCTGGATCGCCGACAACACCAACCCGGAGTCCGTCACCGGCACCCTCAAGCAGGCTGTCGTGGGCGCCGACGTCTTCATCGGCGTCTCGGCCCCCAACGTGCTGGACGGGGACGACGTCGCGGCCATGGCGGACGGTGCGATCGTGTTCGCGCTCGCGAACCCGGACCCCGAGGTCGACCCGACGATCGCCCGCGAGACGGCCGCGGTCGTGGCCACCGGCCGCTCCGACTTCCCCAACCAGATCAACAACGTCCTGGTCTTCCCCGGTGTCTTCCGCGGACTGCTGGACGCCCAGTCCCGCACCGTCAACACGGAGATGATGCTCGCCGCCGCGCGCGCCCTCGCCGATGTCGTCGCCGAGGACGAGGTGAACGCGAACTACATCATCCCGTCGGTCTTCAACGACAAGGTCGCCGGAGCGGTCGCCGGAGCGGTCCGGGACGCCGCCAAAGCGGCCGGCGCGGCTGTGACGGGTCCCACGTCGGTCTGATGTCCGGCGCGTCGCGGGTCGCGGCGCCCCAAACGCCCCTTTAGGGTGGGCGGGCGACGCGTCCCGCAGAGCCCCGCACCCGCTGCGGACCGCTTTCGGGGAGTCGACGGAACGTCACCACTACGAGGCAGTGGCGCTTTTCGTGTGACTCCGGCGGGTGCCGGATTGGCTTTCCCGCCGCAGGTGGGGGCAGGATGCTTTCCCAAGGACTTCGTCCGGGGGAGACCCCACGGGGCGCGAGGGTCTAACACGGACCCGGGTCCGGGGACTGTCCGAGGGCCCTGGCAGCATCGGCTTCGATCTCACGCCTCACAGGCAAGAAGAACACGGGAGTAACAACATGAACCGCAGTGAGCTGGTGGCCGCCCTGGCCGACCGCGCCGAGGTGACTCGCAAGGACGCCGACGCCGTGCTGGCCGCGCTCGCCGAGACCGTCGGTGAGATCGTCGCCAAGGGCGACGAGAAGGTCACCATCCCCGGCTTCCTGACCTTCGAGCGCACGCACCGTGCCGCTCGCACCGCTCGTAACCCGCAGACCGGCGACCCGATCAACATCCCGGCCGGCTACAGCGTGAAGGTCTCCGCGGGCTCGAAGCTCAAGGAAGCCGCCAAGGGCAAGTAAGGCCCCATAGGCACGACGGAGGGCGGTCACCCCGACCAGGGTGGCCGCCCTTCGGCGTACGGGCCGCAGAAGGCCGTTCCCGGCCTCTCGGAGGCCGGAACGGACCCCTCCGGGCGGTCCGGCCGGGCCCCTGCGGTCGGCCGGACCGAGAAGCGGGGGCCCGGAGGCGGCGCCTCCGAACCCCCGCGACCGCGGATTGCCCGCCTCAGACGAGTGAACCGCCCGGCAGCTCGACCTTCGCGCCGAGCTTCTCCAGCTTCTCCATGAAGTTCTCGTAACCGCGGTTGATCAGGTCGATCCCGTGCACCCGGGACGTCCCCTGCGCCGCCAGAGCGGCGATCAGGTACGAGAAGCCACCGCGCAGGTCGGGGATGACCAGATCCGCGCCCTGGAGCTTCGTGGGCCCGGAGACGACCGCGGAGTGCAGGAAGTTGCGCTGGCCGAAGCGGCAGTCCGAACCGCCCAGGCACTCGCGGTAGAGCTGGATGTGCGCGCCCATCTGGTTGAGCGCCGAGGTGAAGCCGAGCCGGGACTCGTACACCGTCTCGTGCACGATCGACAGGCCCGCGGCCTGCGTCAGCGCCACGACCAGCGGCTGCTGCCAGTCGGTCTGGAAGCCGGGGTGCACGTCCGTCTCCAGCGCGATGGCGTTCAGCGCGCCGCCCGGATGCCAGAAGCGGATGCCCTCGTCGTCGATCTCGAAGGCGCCGCCGACCCGGCGGAAGGTGTTCAGGAACGTCATCATGGAGCGCTGCTGCGCCCCGTGGACGTAGATGTTGCCCTCGGTCGCCAGCGCCGCGGACGCCCAGGATGCGGCCTCCAGGCGGTCCGGGATCGCCCGGTGCGTGTAGCCGTCGAGACGGTCGACACCGGTGATCCGGATGGTCCGGTCGGTGTCCATGGAGATGATCGCGCCCATCTTCTGCAGTACGCAGATGAGGTCCTCGATCTCCGGTTCGACGGCAGCGTTGGACAGCTCGGTGACGCCTTCGGCCAGCACGGCCGTCAGCAGCACCTGCTCGGTGGAGCCCACCGACGGGTACGGCAGCCGGATCTTGGTGCCGCGCAGCCGCTGCGGGGCCTCCAGGTACTGACCGTCCGCCCGCTTCTCGATCGTCGCGCCGAACTGGCGCAGCACGTCGAAGTGGAAGTCGATCGGCCGTCCGCCGATGTCGCAGCCGCCGAGCCCCGGGATGAACGCATGGCCCAGCCGGTGCAGCAGCGGGCCGCAGAAGAGGATCGGGATGCGCGAAGAGCCCGCGTGGGCGTCGATGTCGGCGACGTTCGCGCTCTCGACGTGCGTGGGGTCGAGGATCAGCTCGCCCGGTTCGTCACCCGGGCGGACCGTCACACCGTGCAGCTGCAGCAGCCCGCGGACCACCCGCACATCGCGGATGTCGGGCACGTTGCGGAGCCGGCTGGGCCCGCTGCCGAGCAGCGCGGCGACCATTGCCTTCGGCACCAGGTTCTTGGCGCCTCGGACGCGGATCTCGCCCTCCAGCGGGGTTCCGCCGTGGACAAGCAGGACATCGTCTGTGCCGGTCATGAATCTCGCGTTCCGGAGTGGTCGGGCAGGGGGCCAATCGAAAGGGTAATGGCCGTACGCCCTCCTTCCGTAAGGGAAGGGGTGGTGTACGAACGTCATGAATCCGTCACAACACGCTCCGCGTCCATCTGATCGCGGAGGGTTGCCGTCCGGATGGCGGTCCGGCCGTGCGCTCCTCGTGCATCCGTGCGCCCTGAGCTGCGCTCGGGCGTGCACCGCGAGGACCGCGTCACTTGTCCCCCGCGGAAGCCGAAGATGCGGGATCATTTCTGCCATGACCGAGGTGTCCTCGCTCACAGGGCGGCTGCTCGTGGCCACACCCGCCCTGGCGGACCCGAATTTCGACCGCGCGGTGGTGCTGCTCCTCGACCACGACGAGGAGGGCTCGCTCGGCGTTGTCCTCAACCGCCCGACCCCTGTCGGCGTCGGTGACATCCTCACGTCCTGGGCCGGCCTGACCGGCGAGCCGGACGTCGTCTTCCAGGGCGGCCCGGTCTCCCTCGACTCGGCGCTCGGTGTGGCGGTGATCCCGGGGGACGAGGGGCCTCTGGGCTGGCGCCGGGTCTACGGGGCGATCGGCCTGGTGGATCTGGAGGCGCCGCCCGAGCTGCTGGCGGCGGCCCTCGGTTCGCTGCGGATCTTCGCCGGCTACGCGGGCTGGGGGCCCGGGCAGCTGGAGTCGGAACTCTCCGAGGGCGCCTGGTACGTCGTCGAGTCGGAGCCCGGGGACGTCTCGTCGCCCCGTCCGGAGAGCCTCTGGAGAGCGGTCCTGCGGCGTCAGCGCAGCGAACTGGCCATGATCGCCACCTATCCGGACGACCCTTCGCTGAACTGATGCGCCAGTCCTTCAGTACGCTTGGCGGTTATGAGCACTCTTGAGCCCGAGCGCGGGGCAGGTACGGGAACCCTCGTGGAGCCGACGCCACAGGTGTCGAACGGCGACGGCGACCACGAGCGCTACGCCCATTACGTCCAGAAGGACAAGATCATGGCGAGTGCCCTGGAGGGCACCCCCGTGGTCGCACTGTGCGGCAAGGTCTGGGTACCGGGGCGCGACCCCAAGAAGTACCCGGTATGCCCCATGTGCAAGGAGATCTACGAGTCCATGGGCGCGGGCGGCGACAAGGACAAGGGCAAGGGCAAGGGCGGCCAGGACAAGAAGTAGTCCGCGGCAGCGGAACCGAACTGTCCGGAAAGAGCCCCCGGGGTACGCGATCGCGTACCCCGGGGGCTCTTTCCGGA
>NZ_JBHXUW010000030.1:0-98758 GCF_042672475.1 Streptomyces sp. NPDC127177 | reverse complement strand
GGGTTCTGGACCCCGCCCGCCGGGCGTCCGCGTTGTCGCGGTCGGCTCAGGCGTGCAGCGCCAGTGCGCCCTTCGCGGGAACGGCCGCCGTCACGGTGCCGCCGTCACCGACCTCCACGGTGTGGCCGTCACAGGCGTCCGGGGACGCCTCCGCCACGTTGCAGTAGGTGCCGGCCGGGAGCGAGGTGGTGAACGTCTCCTGGAGGGCGTCGTCACCGTTGTTGATGGCCACGAAGCCCTTGTCACCGCGGCCGAAGGCGATGGCCGACGAGCCGTTGTCCCACCAGTCGGTCAGCTCGGCGCCCTCGGTGGCGTTGTGGAAGCCGACCATGCCGGTGATCGCCGTCCGGGCGTGCACGCACGTCCAGCCGTCGCTGCCGCAGGCGGCCGCGCCACCGTTGGGCGGGCCGGCGTCCTTGTCCGACCACTCGTAGCCGGAGAAGACGTTCGGGGAACCGTAGGGCGAGGCCAGCATGAAGACGTTGGCCAGGGTGTAGGCGTCGCCGTCCTTGTACGTCAGCGTGGAGCCGTTGCGCTCGGTGTCCCAGTTGTCCACGAAGGTACGGGCGTTCGCGCTCGCCAGCTTGCCGTCGGCGACGCTCTTCAGACCGGTGAGCGAGCCGCCCTGGAAGGCGCTCTTGAGGTGGCCGCCGTAGCGGAACTCGTCCACGTCCCCGACGCCCGTGTACTCGTCGGGCTGCACGGCCTCACCACCGCCGTAGATGACCTCGGTGACCCAGAACCCCGGATCGTCCATCTTGCCCTTGATGGCCGCGATGTCGTCGGCCGCCATGTGCTTGGCGGCGTCGATGCGGAAGCCGTCGACACCCAGGGTGCGCAGGTCGGAGAGGTAGGCGGCGATCGTCGTCCGTACGGCGTCGCTGCCGGTGTCGAGGTCGGCCAGACCGACGAGTTCGCAGGTCTGGACGTCGTCGCGGTCGCCGTAGTTGCTGATGTCCTTGCGGCAGGCGTGGAAGTCCTGGTCCTGGAAGAACCCGGGATAGTCGTACTTCGTGTACTCGGTGCCGCCGGTGCCGGTGCCGGAGCCGGACGACATGTGGTTGATGACGGCGTCCGCGACGACCTTCACCCCGGCGGAGTGACAGCTCTCCACCATCGACCGGAACGAGTCACGGTCACCGAGGCGACCGGCGATCTTGTAGCTGACCGGCTGGTACGAGGTCCACCACTGATCGCCCTGGATGTGCTCGGAGGCGGGCGAGACCTCCACATAGCCGTAGCCGGCCGGACCGAGCGAGTCGGTGCAGGCCTGGGCCACCGCGTCGTACTTCCACTCGAACAGGGTGGCGGTGACGGTCTTGTCGCCCGGTGGGGTCGCCTGGGAGGTCCAGGGGGCGAGGGCGGTGATACCGGCGGCTGCGAGCAGGCCGGCCAGTGTCGCGCGAGCGGCGCGGGAACTCATGTGCGGCTCCTTCGGTCGCGAGCACGGACGGAGCCCGTACTCGTCGTGGGCAGCCACGCGCCTGGCCACCGTGGGGGGAGTTCGGAGCCTGCCGTTCCAGCGATGAACACGTCAAGAGGTCACGCAAGAATTTCCAGCATGTTTCTGAAATCATTTGCAGGGAAGGCGGGTTGGGAGAGCCAGGCGGCCTCACCGGTTCTGCGGCGCACCGCGACCGCTGCCACCACGGCGGCGGCCAGTGCCCGGAAAGCGTAGGCAGTCCACGGGAAGAGGTCGCCGGCGCGGCGCAGCGAGCCCCCCTCCTCCTGCCGGGGCCGGGGGGAACCACTCGGCCCCGGCCCCCCCGCGGGCACCCCTGGCGGCTACAGCCACCCCTTCTCGCGAGCCATCCGGACCGCCTCCGCCCGGTTGCGCGCCGCCATCTTCTGAATGGCTGTCGAGAGGTAGTTGCGGACCGTCCCCTGCGACAGATGCAGCACCGCGGCGATCTCCGCGTTGGTCGACCCGTCAGCCGCCGTGCGCAGCACCTCGCGCTCCCGGTCGGTCAGCGGACTGGCCCCGTCGGCGAGCGCGGCGGCGGCCAGGCCCGGGTCGATGACGCGTTCGCCGGTGAGCACCTTGCGTACCGCTTCGGCGAGCTGGGCCGCCGGGGCGTCCTTCACCAGGAACGCGTCCGCCCCCGACTCCATCGCACGGCGCAGATAGCCGGGCCGGCCGAAGGTGGTGACGACGACGACCTTCACGTCCGGGAGTTCGCGGTGCAGCTCGGCCGCCGCCTCGATACCCGTCATACCCGGCATCTCGATGTCCAGGAGGGCCACGTCGATGTGGTGGTCCCGGGCCGCGGCCAGCACCTCGTCGCCACGGGCGACCTGCGCGACCACCTCGATGTCCGGCTCCAGGCCGAGGAGCGCCGCCAGGGCTTCGCGCACCATGGACTGGTCCTCGGCGAGGAGGAGTCTGATCATGCTCATTCCCCGGATCCTAGGCCGGATTCGAGCGGAACGCCGAGGGCGAGGGTGAAGCCTTTGCCGGAACGGGAGTTGGTGGCCCGGGTGATCAGCGTCCCGTCGACACCGTCGAGGCGCTCGGCGATACCGGTGAGGCCGTTGCCCGGTGTCGTTCCGAAGACGCCGCGGCCGTCGTCGGCGACGGTGAGTTCCAGCACGCGTCCGTCGAGGGTCTGGCGGGGCGCGAGGGTGACCGTGCAGCGGCTCGCACCGCTGTGGCGTACGACGTTGGTGACGGCCTCCCGCAGCGCCCAGGCGAGCACCTCCTCCGCCTTCTCCGGGGTGTCCTCGGGCGCCTCGGCCGGGATCTCGGCGGTGATCCCGGCCGCGGCGAGGGCGGTCCTGGCCCCGGCGAGCTCGCCGGGGAGGGTCGGCCTGCGGTAGCCGGTGACGGCGCTGCGCACGTCCACCAGGGCCTGTCGGCCGACCCGTTCGATGTCGGCGACCTGCGCGGCCGCCTGCTCCGGGTTGTCGGGGAGCATCCGCCCGGCCAGTTCGCTCTTGAGGGTGATCAGCGAGAGGGAGTGGCCGAGCAGGTCGTGCAGGTCCCGGGCCAGGCGCAGCCGTTCCTCGTTCGCGGCGAGCTGGGCGACGGTGGCGCGGGCCTCACGGAGCTGGATGGTGGTGAGGATCATCTGCCGGATACCGGTCATCGAGAACCCGCCGAGCAGCGCCGGGAAGACCAGCGCCGTGATCACCTCGCGGGGATGGTCGCCCGTCAGGCCGATGACGATGAGCAGGGCGACCGCTATGGGGATCAGCCAACGGGCGGTCCGCAGCGGCAGAGCGGCTCCCGCGCAGACCGAGACGTACACGAACAGGACCAGCCACGGACTGCCGAGCGTCAGGGACAGCGTGACGGCCAGGGCGGTGAGGAAGGCCAGCGCGATCCGGACCTGTACCGGACTGAGCATCCTCGGCGAGGGACGGAAGACGAGGAGCAGGTAGCAGGCCACGAAGACGAACATTCCGACGGTGCCGAGCGCGGTCGCCCACCGGGTGTGGGCGCCGTCGACGAGATCCTTGATCGGCGCGCTCATGAAGGCGAGCCAGACGCCGATCCAGAGGCTCTTGATCCCGACCTGCTTGCGGTTCCCCGGCGGGAGCCCGATACCCACGGACATCTCGTCTCTCACCTTCACGCCTTCAGGGTGTCCTTCCGGTAGAGCCAGGCCGCGCTGCCCGCGAAGAGCAGGAAGTAGACGCAGAGGATGGCGATGTCCTTGCCGTGCGGCGCTCCGCCCAGCTCGACGGCCTGGCCGAGAGCAGCGTACGCGTGCGTGGGCAGCCATTCGGAGATGTTCTGGATCCACTGCGGGAAGGTGGTGGTGGGCATCCACAGGCCGCCCAGGATCGAGAGGCCGAAGTAGATGATCATGGTGATCGGGCGGACGGCGTCACCGCTGGCGAGGTAGCCGATCGCGACCCCGAGGGCGGCGAAGACCAGCGATCCGGCCCAGATGAGGCCGGCGAGCGCCAGCCACTGCCAGAGTTCGAACCGTACGTGCTTGGCGGACGCGGCGACGAGGAAGACGACCACGATGCAGGGCAGGGTGACCATCGCGGCGCTGGCGATCTTCGCCAGGACGTAGCCGCGGCTGGGCAGCGCGGTCAGCCGGAGCTGGCGGACCCAGCCCTTCTCGCGCTCCTTGGCGATGCGCTCGCTGTTGCCCATCAGGACGGCGGTCAGCGCGCCGAAGGAGGCCATGGAGACCATGAAGAAGGACTGCAGGGTCAGATCGGTGTTCGGCACCTTGTCGGTGGTGTTCTGGGTACCGGAGATCAGTACGTAGAGCACCGACGGATAGATGATCGAGAAGAACATGAACTTCTTGTTCCGCAGGGTGCGGGTCACTTCGAGCTTGATGAGCGTGTTCACGGGGTCCTGGCCTCCTCGGCCTCGGTGATGGCGACGAAGGCCTGCTCCAGTCCGAGCCCCGCGACTTCGAGCTCGCGCGGGTAGAGGCCGAGACCGTAGACGGCGTGCATGGTCGCGTCGGCGTTGTGCGACTGGATACGGACGCGGCGGCCGGTGACGTCGAGCGCGGAGAGGAACGGCAGGGCGCGCAGGGCCTGTTCGTCGATCGGTCCCTCCAGCTCGAAGGAGATCCGGCGGGCCCCGGCCATGGCCTTGATCTCGGCCGCGCTGCCGTCGGCGAGGATCCGGCCCTTGTGCAGGACCAGGACGCGGTCGGCGATGGCGTCGGCCTCTTCGAGGTAGTGCGTGGCGAACAGCACGGTGCGCCCCTGGTCGGCCTGCTCGCGCATGGTGGCCCAGAAGGCCTTGCGGGCGGTGACGTCCATCCCGGTGGTCGGCTCGTCGAGCACGATCAGGTCGTTGGCACCGGCGGTGGCGAGCGCGAACCGTACGCGCTGCTCCTGCCCGCCGGAGAGCTTGTTGACCATGCGGCCCGCGATCGAGGCGATACCGGCCCGCGACAGCACCTCGTCCACCGGGTACGGCTTGGGGTGCAGATCGCAGACGAGGCGGACCAGCTCCTCGACCGTGACCTCCTCCATCAGGCCGCCGGTCTGCAGCATCGCGCCGACGCGGCCGGCCGCGATGGCCGCCTGCGGGGTCATGCCGAAGAGCCGGACCGTCCCGGAGTCCGCGGTGCGCAGACCGAGCAGGAGATCCAGGGCGGAGGACTTGCCCGCGCCGTTGGGTCCGAGGAGCGCCACGGTCTCGCCGGGGTGCAGATCGAGGGTGAGCCCGTCCACGGCGCGTACGTCACCGTATGCCTTGCTGACCTGGTCGAAGCTGACCACGGCGGTTTTCGCCGCGGCGACTTCGGGGGCTGTCGTTGTCATGGCTCAAGCCTGGCAAACGGGGAGCGCGCCCGGCAGGGTCACGGGTCGTGAATCCGGGATGACAGATGTCATGCAGGACGCGTGACGGGGCCGGGGGCCGAACGAGCGGACGGCACCGCCCCCGGCCGGGGGTCCGGTCGGGGGCGGTGCCGTGCGGTGGTGCGGGCCGGTGTCAGCCGTTGCCGTCGAGGTCGATCGTGACGGTCCGCTCGGCCGGGGTCTTGCCGAGCAGTGCGCCCCTCATGGCGAAGGCCACGTCGTCGGCGTTGAGCTGGTGCTTCGTCCCGTCGCCCTTGGTGACCATGATGCCGTCGAACACCCCTTCGCAGAGGGTGTCGATGGCCTTCTTGTCGTAGTGGTCGGAGAGCTTGGTGCCGTTGTCGACCGGCACCATCGAGAGGATCTTCGGCAGCGACTTGGCAGGCCCGAACTGGATCTGCTTGGGCCCTGCCTTGATCGTGATCAGACCGGACATCGCGGGCTGCGCGAACGCCTTCATCGCCCGGTCCAGCTCGGCCTGGTTGATGGTGGGCTCGCGGGTGGTGACCGGCAGGTCGACGGTGGCCGCCCTGCCCGTCTCCACCTGGGCCCGGTAGGCGTCGCGCACCGATCCCATCGACCGGTTGACGTCGAGCGCCTTGCCCGCCTTGCCCGGTACGGCGACGGCCTTGCCCGGCTCGAACTTGATCGTGCCGTTGCTGGCCGAGCCCGAGGCGCCGGCCAGATCGGTCAGCGCGACTCCGAGCTTCTCCTGGTCGACCGGGATCACGGGTTCGATGTCCCGCTTGCCACCGAAGAGGGAGCCGATGACGGAGACCGGGTTGTAGTCGCTGCCCGCCGCCGCGCGCACGGTCGCCTGGCTGTCCAGGGAGAGCCCGGCCTTGTCCGGTGCGAGCTGTGTCTTCGTGCCGTCCACGCTCAGCTGGAGCGGGGACTTGGACCGACTGCCGAGAGCGGCTTCGAGCTTCTCGACGCCGTCCTCCTTGGTGCCGCCGCCGATGTCGACGCCGAGGACGGTGGTGCCCTTGGGGACGTCGGAGTGGTTCATCAGCAGCCCGGCGCCGTAGGCGAGCCCGAGCAGGCAGACGGCGGCCACACCGAGCAGGACCAGCTTCGAACGGCCCTTCTTCGCGGGGGCCTTCGCCGCCGCGGGCTCCGGTGCGGTACGGGCGGCGGGCTCGGGCGCCTGGGCGGCGAACCCTCCCGGGCCGGCCGGTCCGGTGCCCATCGGGTTGTCCGGGACCCGCGGTGTGAGATCGGGGCCCGGGAACGGCGGCTGTCCCGAGCGGCGCTCGGACGGCACGACGGGGATGCCGCTGTTCAGCGTGTCACCCGAGACGTTGTCACCGGGGCCGGAGCCGGCGGGCGGGAACTGCGGCGTGAGGATCGCGGTGTCGTCGGACATCCGCGGCGGCACACCGCCGGGACCGCCGGGTCCACCGGGTCCATTGGCCCCGCCCGGTCCGCCGGGACCGCGCCCGAAGGGGCCCGGTCCGTCGAGGTTCGGGGTGAGCGGGGAGGTGCCTGAGGCCGGCCCCGTGGTGGGACCGGACGGGCCCGGCGGCCGGATGCCGAGGTTCGGCGTGGAGCGCGGCCCGCCGGGACCGTCGGAGCCGAACTCGTCGGAGCCCGGCGCACCCGGCTCGTCCGGACGCTGCGGGGCGTCCGAGAAGTACGGCAGATCGGCGCGCGGTCCACCGGGCGGGGTGGCCCGGTCGGGTCGCGGGCCGTCGGCCCGGCCGGCGGGACCGGCGGCGAAGAAGCCCGCCCCGTTCGTACCGGCTCCGCTCGCGCCCGCACCGTTCGCACCGCCCGGCGTCGGAACACCCGGCGTCGGACCGCCCGGCGAAGCGCCCATGGGCGTGTCCGCCGAGGTCGGCGTCGGGGCCTTGCGCGGCGCGAACCAGTCGCTGCCGCTCTTCTCCCTCGCCGGCTTCTCGGCGGCGGGCTCCGCCGCGGGGGCGGCCCCGTCCCCGGCGTCGGGGCCCGGCGTCGGGGTCCCCTGCCCGCCGTCGGGCGCGGACGCGCCCGGACGCGGGGTGCTGCCGGTGCGCTCGTTGCCCGGGCCGCCGTCCGCGTCGCTCATCGGCGTACGCATGACGACCGGCGGGATGGGACGCGAGCCGGGGATGTTGATCCGGATACGCGTCGTCAGCGTCGTCTCGGTCCTCGGCTCTTCGGGCTGAGGCGGATCCGCAGGCTCCGGAGTCTCCTCCGGGGCATCCTGCGAAGGGTGCAGCGACGGATACTGGCGGGATCCGTACGGCGGCGTACCCGAGGGGTACGCGGCTCCCCCGCGGCCCTGGGGCCCGGAGGACGAACTGTCAGTTTCACGACTCAAAGCAGGTTCTCCCGATTGGCTCCGCCGCCCGTACTTCCCCCGTGCCGCAGGCCAGGGGGCGGAGGCGCGCGAACCACCTTACTGGCCGCGGCCGACAGACACCCCGCGACCGGGGGAAACGACTGCGCACCCCCCGGACGGACAGGGGGCATTACGGGATCGGACGTGGCACATTACTTGCCAGGTCGGCCGCTGTCGGCACCCGGCCGGGGCGACCGCGACATGGTGGCACAGATCACAGCCACGGCCATCCCGCCCAGCATGAAGAGGGCCAGGCCCAGTTCGTCGCCGAAGACGTAGTCGCCTTCCGGGCGTCCACCGAGCAGAACAATGACCGAAATCAGCCACCCCGCAGCGGGTGCCAGGGCGCCCGGCTGCGTACCCATGAGGACCCGGCCGCCGTAGAAGAGGCCGCCGGAAGCGAGCAGCGCGAGCAGCAACCCGCCGGGGAACCAGGCGGCTTGGACCAGTGTTCCGGCGATCCCGACGATCGCGCCGAGGACCGCGAGGCCCACCAGGGCGGGGATCCGGCGGGGGTTGAGGGGGGCGGCCAGACCGGTGGCCGGAATGTCCCTCGGAGGCGCGTTCGTCCGTGCCGCCCGCGACCTGTCGCTGCTCACTGGTCCGCTCCTGTCACACCGGCGAAGAGGTCGTGTTCCCGGGTACCGGCGGCGGCGCCCGGGGTTCCGCTCACCAACTCGTAGTACTCGGTGGTGAGGACGGGCTGGCCCAGGTCGTTCGACAGGGCGAAGAAGGGGCCGCTCAGCGCGATCTGGGTGGCGTGCGCGCGCATCGCCGCGGTCTTCGCCGCGGCGTGGGCGGTGCCGTCGATCTCGGTGGTGATCAGGGTGTCGTTCACCACACCCGGTACGTCGTCGATGGCGGCGATTCCGGGGAAGGCGTCCGGGGCGGTGGCCCGCAGATCCGCGAAGGCGTCCTCGGCGACCGTGCGCGGCACCCGGTTCCAGTAGATCTTGGCGATGGTGTGCGGGGCTCCGGAGCCGGTGCGGTGCGCGGGGTCGGCGGCCAGTTCCGCGGCGCGCGTCGCGACCCGGTGCGCCTGGATGTGGTCGGGGTGCCCGTAGCCCCCGTCGGGGTCGTAGGTGACCAGGACCTGGGGGCGGACCGAGCGGATCACCTCCACGAGGTACCCGGCGGCCTCGTCCACGTCGGCGGACCAGAAGGCGCCGGGGCGGTGGTTCTGCTCGGCGCCCATCATTCCGGAGTCCCGGAACCGGCCGGGGCCGCCGAGGAAGCGGTGGTCGGTGACCCCCAGCTCCTTCATCGCCGCCGCGAGTTCGCCCTGCCGCCAGGGGCCCAGCGCGTCGTCGCGGTCGGCCGCCAGATGCGCGAGCGCGGGCGGGATGACCTCGCCCTCCTCGCCGAGCGTGCAGGTCACCAGGGTGACCAGGGTGCCGTCGGCGGCGTATCGGGCCATCGTGGCGCCGTTGTTGATCGACTCGTCGTCGGGGTGCGCGTGCACCAGGAGCAGACGCCGGGCGGGGAGGTCCGTCATGGGGACCACCCTACGAGCCCGCGGACTCCCTGGCCGACGGCGCCCACGCACCGGGCGCCGACGAACCGCGGACGGTTGCCGCTCTCAGAATTTGAGTCCTCCGATCATGCCCGCCACATTCGTCGTCACCTCGGAGATGGTGGGCGCGACGGACGAGCTGGCGAGATAGAAACCGAGCAACATGCAGACCACCGCATGTCCGCCCTTCAGTCCGGACTTCCGGACCAGCAGGAAGACGACGATCGCCAGCAGCACCACCGCCGAAATCGAGAGTGCCACGGCGGTTCACCTCCATCAGTACGGTCGGGACGGGCAGCACGCATGGAGCCAGCAGGTTCATACCCACCGAGCGCTACGGATCATAACTATCCGTGGCAAGGCATTGATCGGGGCACGGCAGCACGAGGGGCGCACGGCGGGAGCCCGGCCGATAGGTTCGGCACATGACTTCGTCAGAGATCACCTTCCCGCTGCAGTTGGCCCGGACGATGCGATTCACCCTCGGCGCACCACGCGCGTTCACGGTGTCACCCGATGGTGAGCGGGTGATCTTCCTGCGCTCGGGTTCCGGCACGGACCGGACGGGGCGGCTCTGGGTGCTGGACCTGACCGGCGACGGCGCACCGCGCGAGCGGGTGGTGGCCGATCCCGCGGCGCTGCTGGGCGGTTCGGCGGAGCGGCTGTCGGCGCAGGAGCGGGCCCGGCGCGAGCGGAGCCGCGAGGGTTCGTCCGGGGTGGTGGCGTACGCGGTCGACGCGGCAGCCGAGTTGGCGGCGTTCGCGCTCTCCGGGAAGGTGTACGTCGCGGATCTGCGGGCGGGAGGGGCGCGCGCGCTGCCCGTGCCCGGACCGGTGATCGATCCGCGCCCCTCCCCCGACGGGCGGCACATCGCATACGTGTCCAAGGGTGCGCTGCGCGTCGTCGGGGCGGGCGGCGAGGACGACAGGGCGCTCCTGGAGCCGGAGGACGCACAGGTCTCCTACGGCCTCGCGGAGTTCATCGCGGCCGAGGAGATGCAGCGCTTCCGGGGCTTCTGGTGGTCGCCGGATTCGGACCGGCTGCTCGTCGCCCGGGTGGACGACAGCCCGGTGCAGCGGTGGTGGATCGCCGATCCCGCGCACCCCGGGCGCAAGCCCGCCGAGGTCGCGTACCCGGCGGCGGGGACGGCCAACGCCGAGGTTCGGCTCTTCGTCACGGACCTCGCGGGGAAGCGCACCGAAGTGCTGTGGGACCGGGGCCGGTTCCCGTATCTGGCTCAGGTGCACTGGTCTTCAGCCGGGGCGCCCCTGTTGCTCGTGCAGGCCCGTGACCAGCGCAGTCAGCTCCATCTCGCGGTGGACCCGGAGACCGGTACGACCCGGACGGTGCACGTCGACGAGGACCCGGTCTGGCTGGACCTGTTCCCGGGGGTGCCCGCGTGGGCGCCGGACGGGCGGCTGGTGCGGATCGCGGACGAGGGCGGGGCGCGGGTCCTCGCGGTCGGCGACCGGCCGCTGACCGGGGCCCAGTTGCAGATCAAGGCGGTCCTGGACATCGGCGGATCGGACGTCCTGGTGTCGGCGTCCGCCGGTGAGTCGGCGGCAGCCCCGGAGATCGGCGAGAGCCATGTCTACCGGGTCAACGAGCTGGGCGTGGAGCGGGTCTCGGAGGGCGCGGGCGTGCATTCTGCGGTCCGCTCCGGCGGGGTGACGGTACTGGTCTCCACCTCGCCGGACCGGCCGGGAGCGGTCGCACGGGTGTTCCGGGACGGGAAGCCGGTCGCGACCGTCGCGGACCACGCGGAGCAGCCGGTCCTGTCCACACGGGTCCAGCTCACCGAAGGGGGCGCACGGCGGATTCCGTGCGCCGTGATGCTCCCCACCGGCTACAAGGAATCGGATGGTCCGCTTCCGGTTCTGATGGATCCGTACGGCGGGCCGCACGGCCGCCGGGTGGTCGCCACCCACAACACGCATCTCACCTCGCAGTGGTTCGCGGACCAGGGTTTCGCCGTGATCGTCGCGGACGGCCGGGGCACCCCGGGGCGTTCACCCGGCTGGGAGAAGGCGGTGAAGGACAACTTCACCCTCGCACTCGACGACCAGGTCGAGGCACTGCACGCGCTTGCCGGGCGGTTCCCGCTCGACCTGGGGCGGGTGGCCATCCGGGGCTGGTCGTTCGGCGGCTTCCTGGCGGGCATGGCCGCGCTGCGGCGGCCCGACGTGTTCCACGCGGCCGTCGTCGGCGCCCCGGTGACCGACCAGCGGCTCTACGACACCCACTACACCGAGCGCTACCTCGGGGACCCGGCGGTGCAGCCCGAGGTGTACGCGCTCAACTCGCTGCTCACCGACGAGGGGTTGTCGCACGCGGCCGAGCAGGTGCGGCCGATGATGATCATTCACGGCCTCGCGGACGACAACGTGGTGGTCGCGAACACCCTGCGGCTCTCGTCGGCGCTGCTCGCGGCGGGGCGGCCGCACGAGGTGCTGCCGCTGAGCGGGGTGACGCACATGACCCCGCAGGAGAAGGTGGCGGAGAACCTGCTACTGCTCCAGGTCGACTTCCTGCGGCGGTCACTGGCGGGCCCGGCCACCTGAGGCCCGCCTGCCGGAGATTGCGGGACAGCCCTCACCAGCCCGGCGGCGGCTGGGAGGGCGGCGGGGGCGGGCCGAAGCCGCCACCCTGCGGGTATCCGTATCCCGGGGCGGGCGGCTGCCGCCCCGGGTACGGGCCGGCGTCCTGTCCGGGATGCGGATCGGGGCCGTACCCCGAAGGTCCGTAACCGGGAGGCCCGTATCCCGGCGGGCCGTACCCGGAGCCGGAGTCGTACCCCGGACCGTACGGACCGGGGATGTCGGCGAAGCCTCGCGGCGCCAGCGCGATCAGCACCAGCACGGCGGCGAACGTCTCGAAGAACCAGCTGGCCAGCATGAGCTGGGTCTCGGTCGGCAGCGAACCGAAGTGGTCGAGCAGGTCGTAGTGCACGGTCCGGTACACGCCCAGCGCCCCGCCGACCAGCAGCAGGGCGGCGGCGACCAGGCCGAACGGCCGCGTGTGGACGGCGTGGAAGAGCGCGCTCACCCCGGCGACCAGGCACATCAGCGCCAGTGCCACGGTGCCCCAGCCCGCGGGCGGATCGATCAGCCCGTGCACGCCACGGTCGCCGCCCAGGTACCAGTCGGGAAAGAGGTCCGGGTACTTCACGATCTGGCGGACCTCCCAGACGATCAGCACCGCTCCGGACGCGCACAGCAGGAGGAACGCCGTGACGGAGGCGCCCGGTCCCGGCCGGGACGGTGTCCGCTCGTAGGAGTCGGCCGGTGGCCGGCGGCCCGCCCCGGCGGTGATGATCAGCGCGATGCCGGCCGCGAGGCCCACGAAGGCGCTGATCAGCGCCCGGGTGCGCAGCTCGTCCGGGAACGAGGACTCCATGGCCCGGCTGCCGATGTCCCAGATTCCGGGCAGCCGTACGGCGAGGGTGATCACTCCGGTGGCGACGAGCACGGTCGCGGCGACCGACGAGCGCAGCGCGGCGACGGCGGCGGCCACGTAGACAACGAGCAGGGCGACGTCGGTGGCCGTGGTCGCGGGCAACGCGTGCGGTCGCGCGTCGTAGAGACCGGCCCAGTACCGCCACAGCTGGTCGAAGTCCGCGGCCCTGATGTCGCGTACGAGCCAGCTCGCCACGGTCACCGCGAGCACCGCGCACAGGACGGCTCCGGTGACTCTTGCTCCGCGGGTGAGTATCACCCGAGCGATACTCCACCGCGCCCGGCCTCCCGACAAGGGGGGCCGCGACCGCGCTGGCCCCGTCGGGCGACCGGCCGGGGGACTTGACGGCCCCCGGCCGGTCCACGGCACCCGCACGGCCGTACGTCGTCCATGCTGACGGGTCCGTATATCGGACGTGCGACAGGTGAGTTGCCCGCGCGTTAACGGTCCGGCGGTCAGCCGGCCCGGCTGCTCCCGGAGGGTGGCGGCGCCTCGTCCCCGTCCCCGGCCGCCGCACCACCGAATCCGTCCTCAGGCGCCGCACCACCGGATCCGTCCCCAGGCGTCGCGCCCCCGGGCCCGTCGCCGGCCACCGCGCCCTCCGACCCGTTCCCCGCAGCCGGGCCCTCGGCACCGGACGACGGTGGCTTCCGGGCCTCCCGGTCCACCTTCTCCACGTCCGGACCGCTTCCGCCCTCCCCCGGCGTCGGCTCCAGCGTCCCCTCCGGCGGCACCACCCGCTTCTCCTCCGCGAAGTGACAGGCCGAATCGTGCTTCGCGGGCGTCTCGGTCAGCCGGAAGACCGCGGGCACGGCCAGCAGCGGCACCTCCAGCTCGCACCGCTCCTGCGCCTTCCAGCAGCGGGTGCGGAAGCGGCAGCCGGAGGGCGGGTTCGCGGGCGAGGGCACGTCGCCGTGCAGGATGATCCGCTCGCGGTACTCGCGCGCCATCGGGTCCGGCACCGGCACCGCGGAGAGCAGCGCCTGGGTGTACGGGTGCGTGGGGTGCTCGTAGATCTCCTCGTCCGTGCCGATCTCGATGAACCGGCCCAGGTACATCACGCCGACCCGGTCCGAGATGTGCCGGACGATGGAGAGGTCGTGGGCGATGAACACGTAACTCAGGTGGAACTCCGCCTGGAGCCGGTCCAGCAGGTTGACGACCTGTGCCTGCACCGACACGTCGAGCGCGGAGACCGGCTCGTCGGCGACGATGATCTCCGGGTTGAGCGCGAGGCCGCGGGCGATGCCGATGCGCTGGCGCTGTCCGCCGGAGAACTGGTGCGGATAGCGGTTGATGTACTCCGGGTTGAGACCGACGACGTCCAGGAGCTCCTGCACCTTGCGGCGCCGGTCGCCCTTCGGGGCCACCTCGGGGTGGATCTCGTACGGCTCCCCGATGATGTCGCCGACCGTCATACGCGGGTTCAGCGAGGTGTACGGGTCCTGGAACACCATCTGGATGTTGCGGCGGACGGCCTTGAGCGCGCGTCCGGACAGCTTGGTGACGTCCTCGCCCTTGTACCTGATCGCACCGGCCGTCGGCTGTTCCAGGTGCACCAGCATCCGCGCGACGGTGGACTTGCCGCAGCCGGACTCCCCCACGATGCCGAGCGTCTCGCCCGCCGACAGGTCGAAGGAGACCCCGTCGACCGCCTTGACCGCCCCGATCTGCTTCTTGATCACGATGCCGCGGGTGAGCGGGTAGTGCTTGACGAGGTCGCGCACCTCCAGAATCGGTTCCCTGCCCGCCTGGGCGCTCGTCTCGCGTGACTTGGCCAGCAGGGCCCGAGCCACCTCGCCCTCCTGGCGCGCTTCCCTGCGCCCCGAGTGATCAGCGTGCATCGAGCGTCTCCTTCCAGAAGTAGCAGGCGCTCTGACGGTTCCGGGCCACGTCGAACAGCGGCGGTACGTCGGTGCGGCAGACGTCCTGGGCCATCGGGCAGCGCGGGTTGAAGGCGCAGCCGGGCGGGATGTGCAGCAGGTTGGGCGGCAGCCCCTTGATCGCGTACAGCTCCCGTCCCTTCTGGTCCAGGCGCGGGATGGAGCGGAGGAGGCCCTGGGTGTAGGGGTGCGCGGGGGCCCGGTAGATGTCGTGGACCGGTGAGGTCTCGACGATCCGGCCCGCGTACATCACGGCGATCTTGTCGGCGACGTCGGCGACGACCCCCAGGTCGTGGGTGATCAGGATCAGGCCCATGTTCAGCTCGCGCTGGAGCTCGGCGAGCAGGTCCATCACCTGGGCCTGGACGGTGACGTCGAGGGCGGTGGTGGGTTCGTCCGCGATGATCAGCGAGGGCTCCAGGGCCAGCGCCATCGCGATCATGATGCGCTGGCGCATACCGCCGGAGAACTGGTGCGGGTAGTTGCCGACCCGTTCCTTGGCGGCCGGGATGCGGACCCGGTCCATCAGCTCGACGGCCTTCGCCTTCGCGTCCTTGCGGGAGAGCCCGCGGTGCACGACGAACATCTCGCCGAGCTGCTCCCCGACCGTCAGCACGGGATTCAGGGAGGAGAGCGCGTCCTGGAAGATCATGGCCATCTCCTGGCCGCGGATCTTCCGGCGCTCCTCCCTCTTGAGCTTCAGCAGGTCGCGGTCCTTGAAGAGGATCTCGCCGCCGCTGATCTTTCCCGGCGGCATGTCGAGGATGCCCATGATCGCCTGTGCGGTGACCGACTTCCCGGAGCCGGACTCGCCGAGCACGGCGAGCGTCTCGCCCTCGGCCACCGAGTAGTTGACCCCGTTGACGGCCCTGACGACCCCGTCCCGGGTGTGGAACTCCACCTGCAGATCGCGCACTTCGAGCAACATGGCAGCGGACTCCTCAGCGCAGCTTGGGGTCGAGGGCGTCGCGCACCGCGTCGCCGAGCATGATGAACGCGAGCACGGTGATCGCCAGCGCGCCGGCGGGCCAGAGGAGCATGTGCGGGGCGTTGCGGATGTTCTGCGAGGCCGACGAGATGTCGATGCCCCAGCTGACCGTGGGCGGCTTCAGGCCCACGCCGAGGTAGGAGAGCGTCGCCTCAAGCGCGATGTACGTGCCCAGCGCGATGGTGGCCACCACGATGACGGGGGCCACCGCGTTGGGTGCGACGTGCCGCAGCAGCATGCGGGAGTTGGACGCTCCGAGGGCGCGCGCGGCCTGGACGTAGTCGTGCTGCTTCGCCGTGATCACCGCGCCGCGGGCGATCCTGGAGATCTGCGGCCAGCCGAGCAGCACCATGAATCCGATGACCGGCCAGACGGTGCTGCTGGTGACCACGGAGAGCAGGACCAGACCGCCCAGCACCACGGGAATGGCGAAGAAGATGTCCGTGACACGGGAGAGGATGGCGTCCCAGGCCCCGCCGAAGAAGCCCGCGAGCCCTCCGAGGAGGCCGCCGAGGAGCGCGACTCCCAGGGTGGCGCAGACGCCGACGGTGACGGACGCCCTGGCGCCGTAGACGACCCGGGTGTAGACGTCGCAGCCCTGGGCGTTGAATCCCATGGGGTGGCCGGGCTGTGAGCCCTGCTGGGCCTTGGCCAGGTCGCACTTGAGCGGGTTGCCGGAGGCGATGAGCGAGGGCCAGATCGAGATGATGATCAGGAAGAGGATGATCAGGGCCGAGATGATGAAGACGGGGTTGCGCCGCAGGTCGCGCCAGGCGTCGGCCCACAGGCTCCCCGCCCGCTCCTGGGCCCCGCCCCCTTCCGGGCCGTCCGGCGTCTCCTCCAGTGTGGTGCCCTCGCTCGTGGCCAGGTCCGCCGCTCCGCCGGCACCGGTCCCGGCAATGGCGTTCTGGGGCTCGGGCTGAGGTTCAGGCATAACGGATCCTCGGGTCGAGTACGGAGTACAGGAGGTCGACGACCAGGTTGGCGACGAGGAAGACCAGCACGAGGATCGTGGCGAAGCCGACCACGGTCTGGGTGTTCTGCCGCAGGATGCCCTGGTAGATCTGGTATCCGACGCCATGGATGTTGAAGATCCGCTCGGTGACGATCGCGCCGCCCATCAGCGCGCCGATGTCCGTACCGATGAAGGTGACGACGGGGATCAGCGAGTTGCGCAACAGGTGGCGCACGATGACGCGGCGTCTGGGCAGACCCTTCGCCACGGCCGTGCGCACGTAGTCGGCGCGGGAGTTCTCGGCGATCGATGTCCTGGTGAGGCGGGTGACGTAGGCGAGCGACACGGAGGCGAGCACCAGCCCGGGGAGGATGAGTTCGTCGAACGGCGCGTCCGAGGACACCGTCGGGGAGATGACGGACCACCTCACGCCGAGCAGGTACTGGAGTACGTAGCCGGTGACGAAGGTGGGGATCGCGATCACGACGAGCGTCGCCACCAGGACCGAGTTGTCCACGACACGGCCGCGCCTGAGTCCGCTGATGACGCCCAGCGTCACGCCCACGATGATCTCGAAGAGGATCGCGACGACGGTCAGCCGCAGGGTGACCGGATAGGCGGACGCCATGAGCTCGGTGACCTTCTGCCCGTTGAAGGCGGTACCGAAGTCTCCGGTGAAGACATTGCCCATGTAGGTCAGGTATTGCTGCCAGACGGGCTTGTCGAGGCCGAACTCCTTCTGGAGCTGGGCGGCGGTCGTCGGGTCGCACTGCCGGTCGCCGCAGAGTCCGGCGATCGGGTCGCCCATCACGTTCACCATCAGGAAGAGCAGCAGCGTGGCCCCGATGAAGACCGGAATCATCTGGAGCAGACGACGGATCACATAACGCCCCATGTCACCCTCCGCACATCGATCGGGCAGCGGACTCCGGCCGGCGCTCGCTCCGCGGCGGATCGGGATCTGATGAACGACTGCATCGCGCAGCCACCTCCCTGTTGCCGTGAACCAAATAACATCCCATTTCGTACCGAATAGCACCTTCTGTGCACCCTCGCGGGAGCACGGGTACGCCGGAAGGGGCCAAACGTGTGACGGGCGCCGGGGCCCGCAGAAGGCACCGTGGCCCGGCACCCTTCGAGGGGTGCCGGGCCACCGCGGTCGTTACGGGATCACTTGACCTTGATCTCGCTGTAGACCGGCACGCTGAAGGGGTTCAGCGCGACGTTCGAGACGTTCGTGGAGTAGCCGGCGCTGCCGTTCTGGTACCAGAGGGGAATGGCCGCCATGGTGTCCCGGACCACCGCCTCGGCCTCCTTGAAGGTCTTGACCGCCTTGGCCTTGTCGGACTCGGCGTTGGCCTTGTCGACCAGCTTGTCGAACTTCTCGTCCGACCACTTTCCGTCGTTGGACGAGGCGTTGGTGTAGTAGAGCGGCTGCAGGAAGTTCTGGATGAGCGGGTAGTCCATCTGCCAGCCGGCACGGAACGGGCCCGTCATCTTCTTCTGCGTGATCTTGTTCCGGAAGTCGGCGAACGTGCCGGTCGGGCTGCCCACGCACGCCTTGTCGTTGCCCAGCGCGTTGTTGATGCTGTTGCAGACCGCGTCCACCCAGTCCTTGTGGCTGCCGGTGTCGGCGTTGTAGCCGATCTTGACCTGGCCGCCCGGGATGCCGCCGCCGTCCGAGATCATCTTCTTGGCCTCCGCGGGGTTGTAGTCGCAGAGCGTGCCGCAGAAGCCCGCCTGGTATCCGCCCGCGGCGCCCAGCACCGGCGAGGTCCAGTCCGTGGCCGGGGTCCGGGTCTTGTTGAAGATCGTTTCGGTGATCTGCTTGCGGTTGATGGCCATGGAGAGACCCTTGCGGACCTTGTCGCTGTCGGCCGTGTCCCAGCCCTTGTCGTAGAACGGGAAGGCGAGGGTCTGGATGATGCCGGCCGGGGTGTTGATGTAGCGGTCGCCGAGGTCGGACTTGACGTTCTTCAGCTGCGAGGCCGGGACGTCGTCCACCAGGTCGAGGTTGCCGGCCACCAGGTCGGTGTAGGCGGTGTTGTTGTCGGTGTAGACCTTGAGGTCGATGCCGCCGTTCTGCGCCTTGTCCGGGCCGGGGTACTTGTCCCACTTGCGCAGGGACATCTGCGAGCCCTTGGTGTACGAGTCAATGGTGTAGGGCCCGTTGCCGACGGGCTTCTTCAGCCAGGCCGCGTGGTTCTTGAAGAAGGACTGGGGCAGCGGGGCGAACGCCGCGTAGCCCAGCGTGTCCGGCCACAGCGAGAACTTCTGGCTGAGCTTGACGGTGAAGGTCCTGGCGCCGGTGACCTTCAGCCCCGACATCGCACCGGCGGCCTGGGAGCCGGAATCCGGGTGCACCTTGCCGTAGCCGTCGATCTGGGCGAAGAAGTAGGCGTTCTTCTGGTTGTTCTTGAGGCTCGCGCCGTAGTTCCACGCGTCCACGAAGGACTTGGCGGTGACCTTCTCCCCGTTGGAGAACGTCCATCCGTCCTTCACGGTGATGTTGAAGGTCTTCGAGTCGGAGGTGTCGATCTTCTCCGCCAGCATGTCCTCGGCCGCACCGGTCTTGGGGTTGTACCGCTTGAGCCCCCGGAAGACCATGTCGAGGACCTTGCCGCCCTGCACCTCGTTGGTGTTGGCCGGCTCCAGCGGGTTCTGCGGGTCACCCCACGAGGAGCTCACGACCCCATCGGCGCCTCCACCACCACCACTGTCGCCCCCGCCGCCGCAGGCGGTCGCCGCCAGGGCGACGGCGACCGCGCATGCGGCCCACTTGACCTGTGTGGCTCCGCGCATGGAGTGCCTCCTCATAGTGCTCCGTCTCACTTGAAGTCAAATATCACCTCACAGCAGGACTTGCGCATATTTACTCCCGCCATCCGGGCGCGACGGAGGTCGCCCGGATCCGGCCGGAGGGCACTGGGCGGACACTTTTGACAGGGGCACGTCACCTCGACGGCGGGACCGCAACCGGCCTGACGAGCGACGAAGCGGTAACGGCGAAACAACGAACGCGCATCTACCCGGCATGCGCCTGACCGGATGCACGAATTCCGAGACATTACCGCCCGGATATCGAACACAATGCCGCAGTTCCATCGATTTGCCCAGGAATTTCGCCTGGATCGAGTAAAGGAACAGTAAAGACACGGCCGGCATAAGGTCATGTATAGGTCAAGCTTCCAAAGAGCGGCTCAAGCCGGTCCGACATTCATTGACCCTGCATGAATTGCGTTGAAAAAGTCCGGGTAGCCCGTAGGTGTGCCCTGCGGAGTCCTTCGACCCTCCGGGCCAGGAGCACCATGACGATTCCAACCTCGAACGCGGCAGCCCCTCTTGAGGTGGCGGCGAAGGCGCTTGATCCATCCGGATCCCCGGCGCCCAAGGGCAGTGACGGCCGGTCCCCGGGAAAAATGGCCTGGCGACGGTTCAAGCGTGACCGTACCGGTGTCATTTCGGCTTATGTAGTCATTTTTTTCTTTGTCGTCGGTATCTGCGCGCCGTTGATCGCCAAGCTGTACGGGAAGGATCCGTACACGACGTACGGAGCGAACGACACCAGTCTGCTGGACGATTTCGGCTCGCCTGTGCTGCCCAACGGTGGCATGAGCGGCGAATACTGGTTCGGGGTCGAGCCCGGCCTCGGCCGGGACGTCTTCACCTTCCTGCTCTACGGCATCCGCAACTCCCTGCTCATCGCCACGGCCACGACCCTGCTGGTGGCCGTGATCGGTATCGCCGTCGGCATCACCGCGGGCTACCTCGGAGGGAAGACGGACTACCTGGTCGGCCGGGTCATCGACATCCTGTTGGCCTTCCCGTCCACGCTCTTCTTCATCGCCTTCTGGCCGGTGCTGATTTCGATCCTGGTCTCCCCCGAGGAGTCCACCCCGGTCTGGCTGACCGTCATCAGCCTCATCATCATCATGACCGCTTTCGGCTGGGCGTCGATCGCCCGCCTGCTGCGCGGCGAGGTACTCGCCCTGCGCGAACGCGAGTTCATCGAGGCGGCCCGGGTCACCGGCGCCTCGCCGGCCAGGATCATCTTCAAGGAACTGCTGCCCAACCTCTGGACGCCGATCCTCATCCAGGCCACGCTCGCGCTGCCCGCCTTTGTCACGGCGGAGGCCGGTCTCTCCTTCCTCGGTGTCGGACTCACCGACCCGACACCCGACTGGGGCGTGATGATCCAGCGCGGATCGAACGTCTACCAGAGCGACATCACGTTCATGCTCTTCCCCGGCGTGACGATGGTGATCTTCGTGATCGCCTTCAACCTGCTGGGTGACTCGGTCCGTGACGCACTGGACCCGAAGACCAAGCGCTGAAACGCACTTCCTCCGGCCGGGCGACGGGGCCCACCGGATCGTTCGTTCTCCCTCGACCAGAGCAGGAAGCCATGTCCCTCTCCCGCAGAAACTTCGTCATCGCCACGTCGGTCGCAGCCGGCGGTTCGATGGTCCTCTCCGCCTGCAGCAGCGGCAGCTCCAACACCGACAAGGGTGGCAAGGACAGCGGTCACGGTGGCGCCGACAAGTACACCGGCTCGGTCGTCGTCGGCACCAAGGCCGACTCCACCGGCCCCGCGGCCGAGATAGCGGGGGCGAAGAAGGGCGGCACGATCCGCGGCATCGCCCCAAACGACTTCTCGCACCTCGACCCGCAGCGCATGTACTTCTCGTGGAACTCCGCGGTCGGTGACCTCTTCCTCCGCTGCCTGACCGGTTACAAGATCGCCCCCGACGGCTCGATGAAGCTGGTCGGCGACCTCGCCACCGACGCGGGCACCATGAGCGACGCCGGCAAGACCTGGTCCTTCACGCTGAAGGACGGCCTCAAGTGGGAGGACGGCAAGGAGCTCACCGTCGAGGACGTGCGCCACGGCATCGAGCGCGGCTTCGCCAGCTTCACCACGGAGGGAGCCGGCTACGCCCAGCAGGCACTGACCGGCTCCACCGACTTCCGCTCGAAGTACAAGGGCCCGTTCAGCGGTAAGCACCTCGCCTCGGTCGAGACCGACAAGGCCGCGAAGACCATCACCTTCAAGCTCGCCGAGTCCCGCCCGGACTTCAACTTCACGCTGGCGATGAGCTCCTACGGTGCCGTCCCGGTCAAGGGCGACAGCAAGGAGAAGTACGACAAGGACCCCGTCTCCTGCGGTCCGTACCGGATCAAGGCGCACTCCGTCGACAAGTCGATGACGCTGGTACGCAACCCGCACTGGGACCCGCAGACGGACTCGATCCGCAACGCCTACCCGGACAGCTTCGTCTACGAGTTCGGCCCCGAGTCCCTGCAGGCCTCGGACCGTCTGATCGCCGACGACGGCGACGACAAGTACGCCGTCATGGCGTACAGCGGTGTCCCCGCCGAGCGCATCCAGAAGGTCCTCACCGACCCGGAGCTGAAGAAGCGCACCTTCAACGGTCTGCTGACCGGCATCTACTACTACGCCATCAACACCAAGCGGATCACCGACCTGAAGGTGCGCCAGGCGCTCATCCACGCCTGGCCGCTGGAGCAGATCCGCAAGATCTACGGCGGCCCGTCGGCCGGTGACTACGCGACGTCGATCCTCAGCCCCGACATCCTGGGCTACGCCAAGGACGACGTCTACGGCAAGGCGAAGAAGCCGCAGGGTGACCCGGAGGCGGCCAAGAAGCTGCTGAAGGAGGCCGGCAAGACCGGCCAGAAGATCGTCTACGCGTTCCCGAACGGCGCCAACTACGACAAGACCAAGGTCGTCATCGAGAACGCCCTCAAGGCGGCCGGCTTCGACCCGGTCATCAAGCCGCTGGACGCCACCAGCTACTACGACCAGATCCAGCAGATCGACAACAAGTTCGACGTGATGTGGTTCGGCTGGGCCCCGGACTGGCCGACCGGCTACACGCTGATGCAGCCGCTGTTCGACGGTGGCACGATCGCCAACGGCGCCAACAACATCTCGCAGCTGAAGGTCGACTGGGTCGACGCGGCGATCAAGAAGAACGTCGTCATCGCCGACCCGGAGGAGGCCGGCAAGGCCTGGGCCGCCCTCGACAAGCGGATCATGACGGAGGAGGCGCCGATCATCCCCGAGACGTTCCAGCGCCGCTTCTACCTGTACGGCGAGAAGGTCGGCGGGGCCATGTTCCACCCGCAGTACTCCTCGGCCGTCTTCTACAAGCTGTTCGTGAAGGCCTGACGCCGACACTCCTGAGGCGGGGCGCCCCTGCGGCGCCCCGCCCGCTCCCCTCCCCCTCGTCGGCGTCTGCCAGGGAAATCCATCGCCATGTTCCGCTTCCTCATCCGCCGGGCAATCGGCGCACTGGTCATCCTGCTGATCATCAGTGCCATCACCTTCGTCCTCTTCTACGTCGCGCCCCGCGACCCCGCTCGTGTGGCCTGCGGCAAGGTGTGCACACCGGAGACGCTGGCGCTGGTCAAACGCAACCTCGGCATCTCCGACCCGCTGCCCGTGCAGTACTGGCACTGGCTCCAGGCCGTGTTCGTCGGCCGGGACTACAGCTCCTTCGGGCACTGCCCAGCACCGTGCCTGGGCTACTCCTTCCACAACCGTGAGCCCGTTCTCGGCACCATCCTGGACCGCTTCCCGACGACGCTCTCCCTCTCCATCGGCAGCGCGATCGTCTTCGTGGTCTTCGGTGTGGGCACCGGGATGCTGGCCGCGGTCAAGCAGGGCAAGACGCTGGACAAGGTGGCGTCATCGGCGTCCCTGATCGGCTCCTCGATGCAGATCTACATCGTCGGCGTCGTCGCCATGTACTACCTCGCCGACCAGTGGCACATCCTGAGCCGCCCCAAGGACGTCCCCTTCACCGAGAGCCCGGGAGCCTGGTTCAACGGACTGCTGCTGCCCTGGCTGGTGCTGGCGCTGATCTTCACCGCCAACTACACCCGTATGGCGCGCTCCCAGCTCGTCGAGACCCTGAACGAGGACTACGTCCGCACCGCACGCGCCAAGGGGCTCTCCCGGCGCACGGTCTTCTTCAGATTCGCCTGGCGCGGGGCCATGGGCCCGATCGTCACCATCTTCGGCCTGGACCTCGGCGTGCTCTTCGGCGGCGCGATCATCACCGAGAAGATCTTCGGACTGCACGGCATCGGGGCCCTCTCCATCAAGGCCGTGACAGACAACGACCTCCCGCTGCTGCTCGGTGTCGTACTCGTGGCGGCCGGAGCCATCGTCGTCCTCAACATCGTCGTCGACGCCGTGTACGCCCTCATCGACCCACGCGTCCGCCTCGCCTAGGGAGAGATCCAGTGAGCACCCCCTTCCTCTCCGTACGCGATCTGCGCGTGCACTTCTCCACCGAAGACGGCACGGTCAAGGCCGTCGACGGGCTGTCCTTCGACGTCGAGCGGGGCAAGACGCTCGGCATCGTCGGCGAGTCCGGCTCCGGCAAGTCGGTCACCAACCTGACCATCCTCGGCCTGCACCACCCCGACCACACCAGCATCGAGGGGGAGATCCTGCTCGACGGGCAGGATCTGCTCACCGCCTCGGAGCGGGAGCTGGAGCGGCTGCGCGGCAACAAGATGTCCATGATCTTCCAGGACGCACTGGCCTCGCTCTCGCCGTACCACACCATCGGCGTGCAGATCGGTGAGACGTACCGCAAGCACACCGGCGCCTCCAAGCGCGAGGCGCGGGCGCGGGCCGTGGAGATGCTCACCAAGGTGGGCATCCCGCAGCCCGATCTGCGGGTCGACGACTATCCGCACCAGTTCTCCGGCGGTATGCGCCAGCGCGCGATGATCGCCATGGCGCTGGTCTGCGACCCGGCGCTGCTGGTGGCGGACGAGCCGACGACGGCGCTGGACGTCACCGTGCAGGCCCAGATCATGGACCTGCTCAAGGACCTCCAGCAGGAGACCGGCACCTCGATCATCTTCATCACGCACGATCTCGGCGTCATCGCCGACATCGCGGACGACGTGCTGGTGATGTACGGCGGCCGGTGTGTGGAGCGCGGCACCAAGAAGGAGGTGCTGCGCTCGCCCCAGCACCCCTACACCTGGGGTCTGCTGGGGTCCATGCCGACCCTGGAGGGGCCGGTCGACGTACCGCTGTCGCCGATCCCCGGCACCCCGCCGAGCCTCCTCAACCCGCCGTCGGGCTGCTGCTTCCACCCCCGGTGCTCCTTCACCGAGCAGGTCGGTGGCACCCGCTGTGCGACCGAGCTGCCGCTGCTGGACCTGTCGGGCGGGCGCGGGGCCGCCTGTCACCTGACCGCGGAGCAGCGCCAAGAGTTCTTCGCCGACTTCGCCGGCACCCGGCCCAACTGACGTACAAGAGACGGGACTTCCCTACTATGAGCAGCACCGATCCCCTCCTTGACGTCTCCGGGCTGACCAAGCACTTCCCGATCAAGGGCGGCTTCCCCATCCGGCGGACGATCGGCGCGGTCCAGGCCGTGGACGGGCTGGACTTCACGGTCTCCGAGGGCGAGAGCCTCGGCCTGGTCGGCGAGTCCGGCTGCGGCAAGTCGACGACGGGCCGGCTGATCACCCGGCTCCTGGAGCCGACCGGCGGCCGGATCTCCTACCGCGGGCAGGACATCAGTCATGCCTCGCGCAAGGAGCTGGAGCCGATCCGCTCCGAGATCCAGATGATCTTCCAGGACCCCTACGCCTCGCTGAACCCCCGCCAGACGGTCGGCAAGATCATCTCGGCGCCGATGGAGATCAACGGGATCAGGCCGGCCGGCGGATTCGAGAGCCGCGTCCGGGAGCTGCTGGAGACCGTCGGGCTCAACCCGGAGCACTTCAACCGCTTCCCGCACGAGTTCTCCGGCGGTCAGCGCCAGCGCATCGGGGTGGCCCGCGCGCTGGCCCTGGAGCCGAAGCTGATCGTGGCCGACGAGCCCGTCTCCGCGCTGGACGTGTCGATCCAGGCCCAGGTGGTGAACCTGCTGCAGAAGCTGCAGCGGGAGCTGGGCATCGCGTTCCTCTTCATCGCCCACGACCTGGCGATCGTGCGCCACTTCTCGCAGCGCGTCGCCGTCATGTACCTGGGCCGGATCGTGGAGATCGCCGACCGCGACGACCTGTACGGCAATCCGCGCCACCCGTACACCAAGGCGCTCCTCTCCGCCGTCCCCGAGGCCACCGCGGACGACGTACCGGCCCGCGAGCGCATCCGCCTCACCGGCGATGTCCCCTCGCCGGTCAATCCGCCGTCGGGCTGCCGCTTCCGCACCCGCTGCTGGAAGGCGACGGACAAGTGCGCGAGCGAGACGCCGCCGCTGGTGCAGATCGGCGGGAGCCGGGACGGCCATCTGACGGCCTGCCACTACCCCGAGGACTCCAGGGCCGAGGACATCGCGTCCGGCTCCTCCGTCCCGCAGGCACGCAGGTCCGCGGGGGCCGCCACGCTCGACAAGAAGACCACCGAAGACCCCAAGGCCCAAGGCTGACACCCCTCGCCGCGGCCCCGGGGAAGCCCCGTGGGACACGGACCTGACCGGTCCGGGTTCCGCGGGGCTCCTCCGGCCCAGGGAACCGAGCACGTCGGCCCATTGACCCGAGCCACCTGCGCGCCCGGTTCCCGGATACGGGAAAGGCGCCCGGAACCGATCGGTTCCGGGCGCCTTCTGTTGCCCTGGAGGGCGGTGGAGGGGCGGTTACGAGGCCGCCGCGCCCACCACGTCCTTCTCCTCCGCGAAGTGGCAGGCCGACTCGTGCGCGGCCGGCGTCTCCGAGGTCTTGAAGCGCTCGGGGACCGCCAGCAGCGGCACCTCCTCGGCACACTTGGCCTCGGCCTTCCAGCAGCGGGTGCGGAAGCGGCAGCCCGACGGCGGGTTGGCCGGCGACGGGACGTCACCGACGAGGATGATCCGCTCGCCGCGGTTACGGGCCTCGGGGTCCGGAACCGGGACCGCCGACAGCAGCGCCTGGGTGTAGGGGTGCGTCGGGTGGTCGTAGATCTGCGTGTCCGTACCGATCTCGGCCATCTTGCCGAGGTACATGACGCCGACCCGGTCGGAGATGTGCCGGACGATCGACAGGTCGTGCGCGATGAAGAGGTAGGAGAGGTTGAACTCGTCCTGGAGCTTCTCCATCAGGTTGATGACCTGTGCCTGCACCGACACGTCGAGCGCGGAGACCGGCTCGTCGCAGATGATGATCTCGGGGTTGAGCGCGAGGCCGCGGGCGATGCCGATGCGCTGGCGCTGTCCGCCGGAGAACTGGTGCGGATAGCGGTTGATGTACTCCGGGTTGAGACCGACGACGTCCAGGAGCTCCTGCACCTTGCGGCGCCGGTCGCCCTTCGGGGCCACCTCGGGGTGGATGTCGAAGGGCTCCCCGATGATGTCGCCGACCGTCATACGCGGGTTCAGCGAGGTGTACGGGTCCTGGAACACCATCTGGATGTTGCGGCGGACGGCCTTGAGGGCCCGTCCGCTCAGCCGGGTGATGTCCTGGCCCTTGTAGAAGACCTCGCCGGACGTGGCCGTCTCCAGCGCCATCAGCAGGCGCGCGACGGTGGACTTGCCACAGCCGGACTCGCCGACGATGCCGAGCGTCTCGCCCTGGTAGAGGTCGAAGGAGACCCCGTCGACCGCCTTGACGGCGCCGACCTGGCGCTTGAACAGGATGCCCTGGCTCAGCGGGAAGTGCTTGACCAGATTGCGCACCTGGAGAATCGGCTCACCGCGTTCCACGGGGGCCTCGATCGCCGCGACCGCCGCGCTCTCGTCGGTCGCCTCGGCGCCCACGATGTCGGTGACGTTCGGGGTGGCGTCCACGGGGCCGTCCGTCTTGTCCAGCTCAGCCATGGATCGTCTCCTTCCAGAAGTGGCAGGCGCTGCCGCGTCCGGGCAGCTCACTGCCGTCCTGCTCGGAGACCGGCACCAGGGCCGGGATCTCCGTGCGGCAGATGTCCTCCGCCTTGGGGCAGCGGGGGTTGAAGGCGCAGCCGGACGGAATCTTGAGCAGGTTGGGCGGCAGGCCCTTGATCGCGTACAGCTCCTGGCCCTTCTGGTCCAGGCGCGGGATCGAGTCGAGCAGACCCCTGGTGTACGGATGCGCGGGGCGCTTGTACAGCTCGTGCACGGGCGCCGTCTCGACGATCCGGCCCGCGTACATGACCGCGATCTTGTCCGCGACGTCGGCGACCACGCCGAGGTCGTGGGTGATCAGGATCAGGCCCATGTTGAACTCGGTCTGCAGTTCCTTGAGCAGGTCCATCACCTGGGCCTGGACCGTCACGTCGAGCGCGGTGGTCGGCTCGTCCGCGATGATCAGGTCCGGCTCCAGCGCCATCGCCATGGCGATCATGATGCGCTGGCGCATACCGCCGGAGAACTGGTGCGGGTAGTCGTTGACCCGCTCCTTGGACGCGGGGATCTTGACCCGGTCCATCAGCTCGATGGCCTTGGCCTTGGCCTGCTTCCGGGAGAGTCCCTGGTGGACACGGAACATCTCGCCGAGCTGGTAGCCGACCGAGAGCACGGGGTTGAGCGAGGAGAGCGCGTCCTGGAAGATCATCGCGATCTTCTGGCCGCGGATCTTCCGCCGCTCCTCGTAGCCCATGGTGAGCATGTCCTGGCCGCGGAAGAGGATCTCGCCCTGGGGGATCTTGCCCGGCGGCATGTCGAGAATGCCCATGATCGCCTGGGCGGTCACGGACTTGCCGGAACCGGACTCACCGAGCACGGCGAGGGTCTCGCCCGCGTCGACCCGGTAGTTCACTCCGTTGACGGCCTTGGCGACACCGTCGCGGGTGTGGAACTCCACGTGCAGGTCGCGCACTTCGAGGAGCGGTGCGTTGTCGTTGCCACCGGCGCGGGGCGCCGGGACGGGTGCTGTCTTGTCTGTGATGGTCACGTCGTACGCCCTCCTCAGCGCAGCTTCGGGTCGAGGGCGTCGCGTACCGCGTCGCCGAGCATGATGAACGCGAAGACCGTGAGGCTGAGCATTCCGGCCGGGAACAGCAGGGCATGCGGGTTGTCCCGGATGGCCTTGCTGCCCTCGGCGATGTCGATGCCCCACGAGATCGTCGGGTCCGCGAGTCCGAGCCCGAGGAACGAGAGCGTCGCTTCCGCCGAGATGTAACCGCCGAGCGCGATGGTGGCCACGACGATGGTCGGGGCGAGCGCGTTCGGCAGCACGTGCCGGAACAGGATCCGTGTGGTGCCGGCGCCCAGTGCGCGTGCCGCCGTCACGTAGTCCGCCTGCTTGGCGGTGATGACGGAGGCGCGCATCACGCGGCAGATCGAGGTCCAGCCCAGGAAGGCCAGGGCCAGGATCACCACGTACACCGTGCGGTCGGTGAAGGCGTTCAGGACGACCATCGCGCCGAGCAGGAAGGGGATGCCGAAGAAGACATCGGTGATCCGGGAAATCACCGAGTCCAGCCAGCCGCCGAAGTAGCCGGCGAGCATGCCCAGCAGTCCGCCGACCAGGGTGACCGCGGCGGTGACGCCGACGCCGACCATGATCGAGGCGCGGGTGCCGTAGATGACACGCGCGTAGATCGAACGTCCCTGACCGTCGTAACCGAACCAGTCGGCCCGGAAGAAGTGCTCCAGGTCCGGCTTGGTCAGGAAGTGGTTGGTCAGGTCGCCGTCCTTCGGGTCCGCACCGGTGAACAGACCGGGGAACGCAGATATGACGAGCAGGAGGAGCAGCAGGACCGCGGAGATCCAGAACAACGGGCGGTGCCGCAGGTCGAACCAGGCATCGCCCCAGAGGCTGCGCGGCTTGCCCTGGGCCTTGTGGCCCTCGTCGGCCGCGGGAGGGGCTATCGCGTCCACCGCTGCTTCGGTCTTGGTCTTGGTCACGTCAGGCATACCGGATCCTCGGGTCCAGGACCGCGTACAGCAGGTCGACGATCAGGTTGATCACAAGGATGACGAGGACGAAGACCGTCACAATGCCGACGATCGTCGAGCCCTCGCGCTGCTGCAGCCCCTTGTAGAGCAGGTTTCCGACGCCCTGGACGTTGAAGATGCCCTCGGTCACGACCGCGCCGCCGATGAAGCCGCCGACGTCCGTGCCGAGGAAGGTGACGACCGGGATCAGCGAGTTGCGCAGGAGGTGGACACCGATGATGCGGCGCCGCGGGAGGCCCTTGGCCATCGCGGTACGCATGTAGTCGGCGCGCAGGTTCTCCGCGAACGTCGTACGCGTCAGCCGTGCCACGTACGCCATGGAGAGCATGGCGAGGACGAAGCCCGGCAGGAGCAACTGCGCGTAGTCCGTGGAGTCCTGGACGTTCGGTGACACCCAGCCGAGCGTGTCCGCGAGGACGAAGCGGGCGAGGTAGCCGAGCACGAACACCGGGATCGAGATGACGACCAGGGTGAAGATCAGCACGCCGGTGTCGGCGGCCTTGCCGGCCCGCAGACCGGCCCAGGCGCCGAGGCCGATACCGACGATGATCTCGATGATCATGGCGACGGCGGTCAGCCGCAGCGTCACCGGGAAGGCCTCGGACATCTCGTCGATGACCTCGCGACCACCGAAGGTCTTTCCGAAGTCACCTTGGAAGAGATTGCCCATGTAGTCGACGTACTGCTTCCACAGGGGCTGGTCGAGTCCGAACTCATGGCGCAGCGACGCGACCTGTGCGGGGTCCGCCGCCTTGTCTCCCCACATCGCCCGGATGGGGTCACCGGGAAGGATGTGGACCATGAGGAAAATAATCAGAGTGGTCCCGATGAATACCGGGATCATCTGGAGCAGTCGCCTTGCGACGTAACGCCCCATCATGCCTCCATGCCGTGAGGGGTCGGCGATGGCCTACTCGAAGTTGTCTCCGCCGCGGGGTGTGGGGGGAGAGCCCCGGGGCCTACGCCTAGGGGCCGGTTCCGCCGCTCCCGGAAAGGAGCGGCGAAACCGGCCTTCGGGTCCCGATACTTAGTTCTTGGCCTTCACCTGGACGTCGGTGAAGATGGGGTCGCCGTCCTGGCCGTAGACGATCTTGCCGAAGACGTTCTCCGACTGGCCCGAGTTGACCTTGTAGAACCACAGCGGGATGGCCGGCATGTCGTTCTTCAGGAGCTGCTCGGCGTCCTGGTAGAGCTTGACGGTCTCGTCCAGCGTCTTGGCCTTGTCGGCCTTCGAGGCGAGGGCGTCGAACTTCTTGTTGGAGTAACCCGAGGTGTTACCGGCGGCCGTGGAGCCGTACAGGTCACGCATGAAGTTCGAGTTGACGGGGTAGTCGAGCACCCAGCCACCGCGGTACATGGACTTGACCTGGTGGTTGTCACGGGCGTTCAGGTCGGCCTGGAAGTCCGGCTTGGAGTCGCCGGTGCACTCGACACCGGTGGCCTTGCGGATGCTGTTGCAGACCGCGTCGACCCAGGGCTTGTGGTCCTGGTCGGCGTTGAACTGGATCGAGATCTTGTTGCCCGGGACGCCGCCACCCTCCTTGATGAGGGCCTTCGCCTTGGCCGGGTCGTACTTCGTGACGTCACCGAGGGCGCCGGCCTTGTAGCCGAGCACACCGCGGGCGACGAAGGAGTCGGCCGGGGTACGGGTGCCGTGCAGCACGGTCTTGGTGATCGTGTCACGGTCGATCGCCATCGACAGGCCCTGGATGACCTTGTTGTCGATGCCCTTGAACTGGTCCGTGTAGAACGCGGGCACGATCGACTGGACCGCGGAGTACTCGGCGTCGATGGCGCGGTCGCCGAGGTCCTGCTTGTAGCTGGTCAGCGACGTCGTCGGGATCTGCTCGATCCAGTCGAGGTTGTTGGACCGCAGGTCCGAGTAGGCGGCGTCGGCGGTGGTGTAGTTCTTGAAGTCGATGCCGCCGTTCTTGGCAGCGTTCGGACCCTTGTAACCGTCGAACTTGCGGACCTTGATCAGCTTCTTGTGGTCCCACGAGACGAACTTGTAGGGGCCGTTGCCGATCGGGTGCTGACCGGCGGCCTTCGGGTCCTTGAAGAAGGACTCGGGCAGCGGCGCCCAGACGTCGTAACCCAGCTTGTACGCGAAGTACGAGACCGAGCTGGTCAGGGAGATCGTGAAGGTGTTGTCGTCGACGATCTTCAGGCCGGACATCTTGTCCGCCTTGGGGTCACCCTTGTCGGGGTGGACGTCGGCGTAGCCCTTGATGTCCTGGAACCAGCTGGAGTTGGTCTGGTTGTTCTTGACGTTGGCCGACCAGTTCCAGGAGTCCACGAAGGACTTGGAGGTGACCGTGGTGCCGTCGTGGAACTTCCAGCCCGGCTTGAGCTTGACGGTCCACACGGACGAGTCCGCGTTGGGCTCGACGGACTCGGCGTTGATGTACTCGAGCTTGCCGGTACCGGGCTGGTAGTCGACAAGGCCGGAGAAGATGGTGCGCAGGACGCGGCTGCCCTGGCTCTCCTTGGCGTTCGCCGGCTGCAGCGGGTTCTGCGGCTCACCGAGCTGAGCGGTAAGGATCCCCTTCGGGTTCGCCTTGCCCGAGTTCATGCCCTTGCTGCTGTCATCGTCGCTGCCACCGCAAGCGGTCGCGGCCAGGGCGATGATGGCCGCTCCCGCGACCCACTTGGCGCTCTTGGCACCACGCATGGGTTTCCTCCTCATGAGTCCACTTTTGACTACAAGAAGGGCACTGGATTGATACACCGACACCCCTGACGGTGATCGTTTCAGTGCCCTGAGTGTGCTCGTGAGTCGGCACTCCCCACAGTGCGTGACCCATTGACCCGAGCTCAATGGAGCCAACTATTAAGTACGACTGGGCTGTAAACCACACTTAAAGGGTCTCGGTTTGACAACATCCGTCACTCGTGCGGACCAAAATCCGGACAAAGTGATCCCAGACAGACACCCCCGAAACGGACTGTTAACACATGTTCCGGAGAGCGACGCCCGATATCCGGACGCTTCGTTCCCAAAATCGGGTTGACCTGCGAGGCCTCCTGAGCCCTCCCGCGCACCGGCCGGGCACCACCGGGCGGGGCCGCCGCCGCGGACCGCCCAACCCTAACCAATGCCGGGGCGCAGCAGGGCTGTTGGGAACCTGCCAGCGCACGGCAAGGGGCCCCGCACCGCTTGGTACGCGGTACAGGGCCCCGTTGCCGTGCGGCGGAGGGATCAGCGCTTGGCGCGCGACGCGGAGCGGCCGCGCTCCTTCTGGTCCAGGACGACCTTGCGGATACGGACCGTCTCCGGGGTCACCTCGATGCACTCGTCGTCGCGGCAGAACTCGAGCGACTGCTCCAGCGACAGCTTGCGGGCGGGCACCACGTTCTCCGTGGTGTCCGCGGAGGCCGCACGCATGTTGGTGAGCTTCTTCTCCTTGGTGATGTTCACGTCCATGTCGTCGGAGCGCGAGTTCTCACCGATGATCATGCCCTCGTAGACCTCCGTGGTGGCCTCGGTGAAGATGACACCGCGCTCCTGGAGGTTGACCATCGCGAACGGCGTCACGACGCCCGCGCGGTCCGCGACCAGCGAACCGTTGTGACGGGTGCGCAGGTCACCGAACCACGGCTCGTGGCCCTCGAAGAGGGAGTGCGCGATGCCCGTGCCACGGGTCTGGGTGAGGAACTCCGTACGGAAGCCGATGAGGCCGCGGGACGGCACGATCCACTCCATGCGGACCCAGCCCGAACCGTGGTTCGTCATCGTCTCCATGCGGCCCTTGCGGGTCGCCATGAGCTGCGTGATGGCGCCGAGGTGCTCCTCCGGCGAGTCGATCGTCATGCGCTCGATGGGCTCGTACGTCTTGCCCTCGACCTGCTTGGTGACGACCTGCGGCTTGCCGACCGTCAGCTCGAAGCCCTCGCGGCGCATGGTCTCGATGAGGATGGCCAGGGCGAGCTCACCGCGGCCCTGGACCTCCCAGGCGTCGGGGCGCTCGGTGTCCAGCACGCGGAGCGAGACGTTACCGACCAGCTCGCGGTCCAGACGGTCCTTGATCTGGCGGGCGGTGACCTTGTGGCCCTTGCCGCCCTTGCCGACCAGCGGCGAGGTGTTCGCACCGATGGTCATCGAGATGGCGGGCTCGTCGACCGTGATCAGCGGCAGCGCGATCGGGTTCTCGGGGTCGGCCAGGGTCTCGCCGATCATGATGTCCGGGATACCGGCGATCGCGCAGATGTCGCCCGGGCCGGCCTTCTCGGCGGGCTTGCGGGTGAGCGCCTCGGTCATCAGCAGCTCGGTGATGCGCACGTTGGACATCGTGCCGTCGCGCTTGATCCACGCGACGGTCTGGCCCTTGCGCAGCTCGCCCTGCTCGACACGGCAGAGCGCGATACGGCCGAGGAAGTTGTCGGCGTCGAGGTTGGTGACGTGGGCCTGGAGGGGCGCGTCCTCGTCGTACTCCGGGGCCGGGACCGCGGAGAGGATCGTGCTGAAGAACGGCTCCAGGCTGTCGCTGTCCGGCGGGACGGTGCCGTCCTCCGGCTTGGTCAGCGAGGCGACGCCGTCACGGGCGCAGGCGTAGACGATCGGGAACTCGATCTGGTCCTCGTCGGCGTCCAGGTCCAGGAAGAGGTCGTACGTCTCGTCGATGACCTCGGCGATCCGGGAGTCCGGACGGTCCGTCTTGTTGATGCAGAGGATGACCGGCAGCTTGGCCGTCAGCGCCTTGCGGAGCACGAAGCGGGTCTGCGGGAGCGGACCCTCGGAGGCGTCGACCAGGAGCACGACGGCGTCCACCATCGACAGGCCGCGCTCGACCTCACCACCGAAGTCGGCGTGGCCGGGGGTGTCGATGATGTTGATGGTGATGACGTCGCCGCCATCCTTGGGGTGGTACTTGACGGCCGTGTTCTTGGCCAGGATCGTGATGCCCTTCTCACGCTCCAGGTCGTTCGAGTCCATCATGCGTTCGTCGAGGTTCTCGGCGGCGTGCGCGGCGAAGGCGCCGGCCTGCCTGAGCATGGCGTCGACCAGCGTGGTCTTGCCGTGGTCGACGTGGGCGACGATGGCTACGTTACGGATGTCGTGGCGCGTGGGCATGGGTGGCTTGCGCTTCTCTCGGATCGGGGATTCAGGCGTCTTAGTCGGTCTTGAGTCCTCGTACGCCCGCCGGGCGGACGCGCCACGGCTAGTCCCATGGTACGGGCCCGATGCGTCCCGGGCTTCCCGGGCGGCTCTTACCGGCCGGGAGAAGGCGCGGCGACCGCCGCGCCGGCAGCCGTGACGGGTGCGGTGAGCGGCGCATATCCGGTCCGGCCCACCGGGCCGGCGTGGTGATGAGGCCCGCGTCCGCTCCGATTTTCCGCATCCGTGGCCGGTTCTTCCGGCGCATTTCACCGGTGATCACGGCCGTGGCACCCCGGCGGAAGGCGCGGACACGGGACCTGAGCGGCTCCGGAGGTGGGGCTCCGAAACCGAACGGCGCCGAGTTGGGGCTCGGCGGGTGGCCTCCATGGTGGTGCCCGAGGCGGGGGCCTCGGGGACCGGGGAGGCTGAGCGGCTGCCCGGGTCAGCAGGTGCACGCAACCTTGCCCGCCGTCAGGGACGGCGGGCAAGGGAATTGAGCCAGTTCTGAGCTTTCGATTCCGCTCTGACCTGCTACTTCTTCGGGTTGGCCGGGGCTCCGGCGGCCTGCGGCTTCTTGAAACCGATGTCCTGGTAGTGCGGCACCCCGAAGCCGAAGGCACCGACGTTCACGAGCTTCTTGTCGGTCGCGACGAGCTGCGGGCGCTGGAAGAGCGGAATCGATCCTGCGGCGGCCCAGATCCGGGCGTCCGCCTGCTTCATCAGGTCCCTCGCCGAGCCCTCGTCCAGCTCCGAGACCGCCCGGTCGAAGAGCTGGTCGATGTGGTCGGTACCGACGCGCGTGTAGTTCTGCTCGACGAGCAGCGAACCGTCGGTCGCGGGCACCGGCTTCGCGAAGATCGGGCGGTCGTCGGTGGCCGGGTAGGCGGTCGCGGGCCAGGAGTAGAGCGCCAGGTCGTAGTCACCGGAGGCGACGTGGTCCTGGAAGTAGCTGTCGTCGGAGACCTTGGTGATCTCGGTACGGATCCCGATCGTGTCCAGCATCGACGCGATCTTGTCCCCCACACCGCGCAGCGACTCGGAACCCGGACCGGACGGCAGGACGAAGCGCAGCGTCAGCGGTTTGCCGTTCTTGCCGAGGGGGCCACGCGCGGCGTCCGGGGCCTGGGCGGGGGCCGCGGTACCGGCCGGCGCGTAGGCACCGGCCGCGCCACCGGGCTGCCGGTCCGGGGCGGTGAGCCTGGCGGGGGCGTCCTCGGATGTACCCGTCTCCCCCAGTCGGCCGGCCTGGCGCAGCAGGGCGGCGCTCTGCACGGCGGCGGCGGGGGCCGGGGCGATGATGTGGGTGACGGCTCCCTCGGCCTCGCCGGGCTTGCTGTCGTCGCCGACGATGTAGAGGCCGTCGTCCTTCGAGGGCTCGCGACGGGCGGCGCTGTCGGACTTGCCGTCGTCCTTCTTCTTCTCCTCGGCGGCCTTCTTCTCCGCTGCCGTCTTCTCCCCCGACTTGTCCGCGTCCGCCTTGTCGGCCGATTCCTTGTCGGCCTTCTCCTTGTCGGCCGTTCCCTTCTTCTCCGCGCCGTCCTTCTGCTTCTCGCCCTCGCTGCCCGCCTTGGTGCCGTCCGTCCTCTGGAGGGCGCCCTCCCGCGTCCAGCCCGCGTCGGCCAGGAGCGCCTGCGCCTCGTTGGTGTCCTGGCCGCCCAGCGCACCGCTGCTGTCCTTGTAACCGGGCTGTCCGGCCAGCGCCAGATGGCTGCCGAGCGGGGTCGCGGGCAGGCCGAGCGGCTTGAGTACGGCGTCGACGAGCTCCTGGCGGTCGAGCGCGCGGGCCACCGCCCGGCGCACCCGGTCGTCGGCGAGCGGCCCGGTCTCGCCGTTCAGCGCGAGCTGGGTGTAGGCGGGCTCCAGGGACTTGCGGACCACGTAGCCGCGCAGATCGCTCTGCGCGGCGGCGTACGCCTTGGCGGCCCGGGCCTTGTCGTCCCTGGCCTTCTGCGCCTCGGCGGCCACCTCCTCGTCGGAGCCGTGGGCCAGTGCCCAGGACCGCAGGGCCGCGGCCGGGGTGAGCTCGGAGCCGGGGCCGCTGGCAGGAGCCCCGCTGTTGCCGGCTTCCCGGGCTGCCTGGGCGATGCGGTCGGCGGAGGCCGTGTCGATGTCGGCGACATCGATCTTGCCCTGGGTCAGCGCCTCGGTGCGGTCCTGCGGCTTGACCGCCTTGAAGACCAGCGAGTCGAGCTTGGCCGGACTGCCCCACCAGCGCGGGTTCCGGGCCAGTGTGACGGAGCCCGTGTCCTTGTCCACGCCACGCAGGCGAAACGGTCCGGCGGTCGCCTTGATGGTGGAGCGCGCGCCGTCGTTGAAGGCGTCCGGGGAGCCCGTCACCTGCTTCGGGTACAGCGGGGAGAAGAGGGAGCGCCAGTCCGCGTACGGCTTGGCGAAGGTGACCTTGACCTCGAGGTCGTCCGCGCCCCGCTCGATCTTCTCGATGCGCTCGTACCCGGCGTTGCGGGCGGTCCAGAACGCGGAGTCCTTGCCGCTCAGCGCCCGCCACTGGGCGACGAAGTCCGGCGCCCCGATCTCCCGGCCGTCGCTCCACACCGCCTGCTGGTTGAGCCGGTAGAGCACGACCTGCCTGGGCTCGTGCTCGACCACCTTCGCGGACTCCAGGTAGTCCGGGTTGAGCTGGGGCCGGCCCTTGGCGTCCAGTGGGAAGAGGGTCGGCAGGAGGGCGCCGGTGATCCGGGTGGTGGCACTGTCGGCGTCCGCCTGGAAGGCGTTGAGGGTGGCGGGCATCGCGTCGATCGCCCAGTTGAGCGTGCCCCCGTCGGCGACCTGGGCGCGGGCCGCCGGCGCGACGTCCTGCGGGACGACGGCGCTGGCGGCCTCCTCGTTGCCCGAGCTGCAGCCGGCCAGTGCGGGGAGCGTGAGCACACCCGTGGTGAAGAGCGCGAGCGAGCGGCGCTTTCGGGCTGCCCCGCGCGGGACGCCGACGTGGGCCATGGCTGATACCTCCGGAGACGGCCCGGACCACCCGTAACCGGATGGACCGGATTATGCGTGTTTGGTGGCATATGCAGTTGATCACACTGGTTCCGCCCATCCACTGAAGGTGCCCCCGCGCGAGGGGCGGCGCAGACACGGCGCAACAGCCCGAAACCTCACCCGTGCGGCGGATCCCCGCCCCGGCCGGAATGCGCCGTTCCAGGGACCCGCCGGGCACGGCCGGGAAAGCCGGGCCGACCCGCTCCCTTCCCAAACAGGATGTGACGCGCGACACTCGCATGCGCATGAGCATGGCCACCCGCGACTGCGGAAGTGAGATCAAGTCATGTCACTACAGGACGAATTGACGGCAGTTCAGCACTGCCTCGACGACCTGGTCCGCACCGTCGGGCGGCTGGAGCGGAGCCTCGCGCAGCTGCGTGAGGCTGGTTCCGCGCCGGACCCGCTCGCCCCGGACGGCCACGCCGACCCCGACGACGGCGTCATCACGATCACCGAGGCGCCGTACGACACCGCTCTGTGGACGGACTCGGACGACGAGGGTCTGGGCGTCCGCGGCAGGCACGCCCCCTAGCGGGGTGTCCGGCACTCCCTAGGAGAGTTCCTTGGCCACCGGTACGGAAACAGGCACGGATTCAGGCAAGGACCCGGGTACGGCCCCGGGCACGGAGCCGCCTCCACGTGGCGCAGCAGCGACCCGGACGGCGGGGGTGCACCACGCCTCGCGGGCTGCCATCGCCGCCCGCCATCTGCGGACCGACCGCTGGTGGCTGGCGCCCGCCGTGACGGCGGGCGGGCTGCTCGCCTTCATCGTCTACTCGACCTGGCGGGCGTTCTCGAACGCCGACTACTACGCAGCCCCCTACGTCTCGCCGTTCTACTCCCCGTGCCTGGCGGACAGCTGCGCCCCGATGCGGCACGGGCCGAACTGGGAACTCTTCGGCAGCTGGTGGGGCCTGTCCCCCGCCCTGCTGATCCTGATCTTCCCGCTCGGCTTCCGGCTGACCTGCTACTACTACCGCAAGGCCTACTACCGGGGCTTCTGGGCGTCGCCCCCGGCCTGCGCGGTCGCCGAACCGCACAAGGCGTACAGCGGCGAGACCCGCTTCCCGCTGATCATGCAGAACATCCACCGGTACTTCTTCTACGCCGCGCTGCCGGTCGCCGGGATCCTCACGTACGACACCGTGCTCTCCTTCCGCGACGAGCACTACGCCTGGGGCCACATGGGGCTCGGCTCGCTGGTCTTCGTCGTCAACATCGCCCTGATCTGGGCGTACACGCTCTCGTGCCACTCCTGCCGGCACATCATCGGCGGCCGGCTGCGGCACTTCTCCGAACATCCCGTGCGCTACCGGCTGTGGGGCTGGGTGGGGCGGCTCAACGCCCATCACATGCTGCTGGCCTGGGCCTCGCTGATCAGCGTGGCGCTCGCCGACTTCTACGTGTATCTCGTCGCCTCCGGCGCCTTCGACGATCCGAGGTTTTTCTGAATGACTGAGCTCGAACGGCAGCAGTGGGACGTCGTCGTGGTCGGTGCCGGAGGTGCCGGGCTGCGCGCCGCGATCGAGGCCCGGGAGCGCGGAGCCCGTACCGCCGTCATCTGTAAATCGCTCTTCGGCAAGGCGCACACGGTGATGGCGGAGGGCGGGATCGCCGCCTCCATGGGCAACGTGAACTCCGGGGACAGCTGGCAGGTGCACTTCCGCGACACCATGCGCGGCGGGAAGTTCCTCAACCAGTGGCGGATGGCGGAACTGCACGCGAAGGAGGCGCCCGACCGGGTCTGGGAGCTGGAGACCTGGGGCGCGCTCTTCGACCGCACCCCCGAGGGCAAGATCTCCCAGCGCAACTTCGGCGGTCACGAGTATCCCCGCCTGGCGCACGTCGGGGACCGTACCGGCCTCGAACTGATCCGTACCCTCCAGCAGAAGATCGTCTCGCTCCAGCAGGAGGACCACCGGGAGTTCGGTGACTACGAGGCCCGGCTGAAGGTCTTCCAGGAGTGCACGGTCACCCGCGTCCTGAAGGACGGCGAGAAGGTCTCCGGCACCTTCTGCTACGAGCGCGAGACCGGCAGGTTCTTCGTCCTGGAGGCGCCCGCGGTCGTCCTCGCCACCGGCGGCATCGGCAAGTCCTTCAAGGTGACGTCGAACTCCTGGGAGTACACCGGCGACGGCCACGCACTGGCCCTGCTGGCGGGCGCGCCCCTGCTGAACATGGAGTTCGTGCAGTTCCATCCGACCGGCATGGTCTGGCCACCCTCCGTCAAGGGCATCCTCGTCACCGAGTCGGTGCGCGGCGACGGCGGGGTGCTGCGGAACTCCGAGGGCAGGCGCTTCATGTTCGACTACGTCCCCGACGTGTTCAAGGAGAAGTACGCGCAGTCGGAGGAGGAGGGCGACCGCTGGTACGAGGACGCGGACAACAACCGCCGGCCTCCCGAGCTGCTGCCCCGCGACGAGGTCGCCCGCGCCATCAACTCCGAGGTGAAGGCGGGCCGCGGGTCACCGCACGGCGGGGTGTTCCTGGACGTGTCGACCCGGATGTCCGCGGAACGCATCCGGCGCCGGCTGCCGTCGATGTACCACCAGTTCAAGGAGCTGGCGGATGTCGACATCACGGCCGAGGCGATGGAGGTCGGCCCGACCTGCCACTACGTGATGGGCGGCATAGCCGTCGACTCCGACACCGCGGCCACCCTCGACGTGCCGGGGCTGTACGCGGCGGGGGAGGTCGCGGGCGGCATGCACGGCTCCAACCGGCTCGGCGGGAACTCCCTCTCCGACCTGCTGGTCTTCGGCCGCCGGGCCGGACTGCACGCCGCCGAGTACGCCGGATCCGCCGACGCCCTGCCCGTGGTGGACGAGGCGCAGATCGACGCCGCGGCGGCGGAGGCGCTGCGGCCGTTCAGTGCGGAGGAACTCACCGACGGCTCGCCGACGGAGAATCCGTACACCCTGCACCAGGAACTCCAGCGGACGATGAACGACCTGGTCGGCATCATCCGGCGGGCCCCCGAGATGGAGCAGGCCCTGGAGAAGCTGGCCGGGCTGCGGGAACGGGCAAGGCGGGCGGGGGTCGAGGGGCACCGCCAGTTCAACCCCGGCTGGCACCTCTCCCTGGACCTGCGCAACATGCTGCTGGTCAGCGAGTGCATCGCACGGGCCGCGCTGGAACGCACCGAGAGCCGCGGCGGCCACACCCGCGAGGACTGCCCGGCGATGGAGCGGTCCTGGCGCCCGGTCAATCTGCTGTGCCGGCCGGCCGATGTCTCCGCCGCGCCGCTGGAGGGCCGGATCGACCTCGTACGCAAGGTCACCGAACCCATCCGTCCGGATCTGCTCTCCCTCTTCGAGAAGGAGGAGCTGGTCAAGTACCTCGCCGAAGAGGAGCTGTACGAGTGAGCAGCTACAACGCACGGTTCAGGGTGTGGCGCGGGGACACCGACGGCGGCGCTCTGGAGGACTACGCGGTCGAGGTCAACGACGGCGAGGTCGTCCTCGACATCATCCACCGTATCCAGTCCACCCAGGCGGGCGATCTCGCGGTGCGGTGGAACTGCAAGGCCGGCAAGTGCGGTTCGTGCAGCGCGGAGATCAACGGGCGCCCTCGGCTGATGTGCATGACGCGCATGTCGGTGTTCGACCGCGAGGAGACGATCACCGTCACCCCGCTGCGGGCCTTCCCGGTGGTACGCGATCTGGTGACCGATGTGTCGTTCAACTACGCCAAGGCACGCGAGGTGCCCGCGTTCGTGCCGCCGGAGGGGGTGAAGGCGGGCGACTACCGGATGCAGCAGGTCGATGTGGACCGCTCGCAGGAGTTCCGCAAGTGCATCGAGTGCTTCCTGTGCCAGGACACCTGCCATGTGGTGCGCGACCACGAGGAGAACAAGGCCGCCTTCGCCGGACCGCGCTTCCTGATGCGGGTCGCGGAGCTGGACATGCACCCGCTGGACGCCGCCGCCGAATCCGGGCTCGACCGGAAGGCCACGGCCCAGGAGGAGCACGGACTCGGCTACTGCAACATCACGAAGTGCTGTACGGAGGTGTGCCCCGAACACATCAAGATCACCGACAACGCGCTGATCCCGCTGAAGGAGCGGGCCGTGGACCGCAAGTACGACCCGCTGGTGTGGCTGGGGAACAAGATCCGGCGGCGGGATCCGTCCTCCTGAGCCCACGGGCTGTCCCGCCAGGGATTGGGGGGACAGCCCTTGAACTGGGGGCGGCCCCGGGATTGGGGGACAGCCCTTGAATTGGGGGGGGGCGGCCCCGGGATTGGGGGGCAGCCCTTGGGATCCCGCCGCGACGGGCGGTCAGCCCAGCAGCTTGATGATCGCGTCGGTGGTGTCGGTCTCGCCGAGGCGCGGGAAGATCCGCTCGACGCTGTTGTCGTGGGCCTCGGCACTCATGTCGGTCACCGCGTCCGTGGCGATCGTGACGTGGTAGCCGTGCTCGTACGCCGAGCGGGCGGTGGACTCGACGCCGATGCTGGTCGCGATCCCGGTCACCACGACCTGGGTCACACCGCGACGGCGCAGCTGGAGGTCGAGGTCGGTGCCGTAGAAGGCGCCCCACTGCTGCTTGGTGACGACGATGTCGCCGTCCTTCGGGCCGAGCTCGGGGACGATCTCGGCCCAGTCGGCGGCCGGCTTCCCGGAACGGGCGGGGCCCTCGGTGCGGCCGGGGGCACCGCCGGTGACGCGGACCAGGACGACCGGGAGGCCCTTGGCCCGGAACGCGTCGGCGAGCGTCGCGGAGTGCGCGATCACGTCGGCGCTGGGGTGGGCGGTGGGCAGGCCGGTGATGCCCTTCTGGAGGTCGACGACGACCAGTGCGGTCTTCGGGTCGAGGGTGGTGGCGCTCATGGTGGGGCTCCTTGGTTCTTCGGCTTGGTTCTTCGGCGGGCGATTCTCTGGGGGCGTTTCTCCGGGGACGTTTCTCCGGGGGCGTTTCCCTGGGGGTGGTGGTTCTCAGGTGCGACCGCGCAGGGCGCGGTGGTTCAGGTGCGGCCACGCAGGGCGCGGTCGGTGAGGGTCAGGACGATCAGTGCGACACCCAGCACGACGGAGACCCCGGCCATCAGGTGCAGGCCGTGGTCGCTGGCCGACTGCCCGTAGGCGAGCGCGATCAGGCTGGAGGCGGTGATGGCCCCTATGTACTGGGCGGTGCGCTGGAGCCCCGCGGCGGAACCGATGGACTCGGCAGGGGCGTAGGCCTGGACGGCCGCCTGGTTGCTCGTACCGATCAGCCCCTGCGGGATGCCGAAGCACGCCCCGGCGAGCAGCAGGACCGCGAGCGGGGTGTCGCCGGAGAGGAACACCAGCACCCCGGCCCCGACGGTGAGCAGGACACAGGCCAGTGCGAGCGGGCCGCGGAGGCCCTTCGTCCGGGCCCCGAGCAGCGAACAGACCAGGGCGGCGACGGACATCGGCAGCATCAGCAGGCCGGTGTGTCCGGACGAGTAGCCACGGACCTCCTCCAGCCACTGCGTGTACCCGTACATGACGCAGTAGATCAGCAGATAGCTGATTCCGTGCCGCAGGTACGTCCGTGAGAGAGCGGCGTTTCCCGCCAGCATCCGCAGGTCGATGAAGGGGTGCGCGGTACGCAGTTGCCAACGGACCAGCGCGGCGGTCAGGACTGCGAAGGGCGCCGACAGCCACCACATCGGGTGGGCGAGATCCAGCAGGAAGAAGACGAGCACGGTCAGGGCTGCGGAGAAGAGAGCGATGCCGAGCGGGTCCAGGCCGAGCCGCGGCCTACTGCCGTCGGCGGCCCGCCGCCGGGGCGGGTCGGCAGGGATCCAGAGCAGGGCGGCACCGAACGCGACCAGAGCGACGGGCACGTTGACGGCGAAGATGCCGCGCCAGCCGACGACCATGACCAGCAGTCCGCCGAGCGTGGGGCCGACGGCCGCACTGCCGAGCGCGGCGAAGGAGAGCCGGGCCAGGACGGGACGCGGAGTGGTCCGGCCGAGCCGGGCGGACTCGTCGCGCAGCACCGCCATCGCCGCTGGATAGGCGGCCGACGTACCGATGCCGAGCAGCAGTCGGGAGACGATCAGCCAGCCGAAGCTCGGCGCCACCGTCCCGACCAGACCGGACGCGATGACGACGACGAGACCGGCGAGGAAGACACGGCGCGGACCGAGCACATCGGCGAGTCTGCCCAGCACGGGCTGGGCGACGGCACTGGCGAGGTAGAGGACCGAGATCAGCCACGCGGTGTCGGCGGCACCAATGGCGAAGTGGTGCCCGATCGCCACCAGAGCGGTGGAGATCATCGTGGTGTTGAGGGGGTTGAGCAGGGAACCGATCAGCAACGGAGCGGTGAGCCGGGCACTGAACCCGGGGGCGGCGGACCCGGGCCGTGTCGACGCCGGTGCGGCCTCATCGGCCGATGTCGACGCCGATGCCGATGTCGGTACCCGTGTCGGTACCGGTGCCGGTGTTGGTGTTGGTGCCGGTGTTGGTGTCGGTACCGGCGGCTCCTGGGGTATCGCTGCGGGGACCGCGTCGCGGCCCGTCATGAACCGACCAGGCGGTCCAGGAGGACGGTCGCCTCGGCGACGGTGCGGCGCTCGGCCCCGTCCAGCTCGGCGGCGATCACCTCGGCGAGCCAGTTGCGCTTCGCGGCCCGGACCTGCGCGAGGGTGATGCGTCCGGTATCGGTGATCGACATGACGGACTTGCGTCCGTCGTCCGGATCGGGCGCACGCTCGACGAGCCCCTGTCCCTCCAGGGCGCCGAGGGTCAGCCGCATGGACTGCGGGCGCACGAACTCGGCGCGGGCCAGCGCGGCCGTGGTGGCCGGACCCCCGTCCTCGATCCGCGCCAGCACCGAGCGCTGGGTCGGCGTGAGCAGGCTCTCCGAGGACGAGGAACGCAGCCGTCGCAGCAGCCTGCCGACGACGGCGGCGAGCTCGTTCGCCACCTGCTCGACTTCCTTCGCCACCTGCTCGGCGCTGGGGTCGGTGGGGGCGGAACCGGACGATTGCGTCATGCACCTACCGTAAAAGATGCGCAGGCCATCTTGCAAGGTAGCCTGTCGAACTCGATGCGACCTTGCTCCTGCCGGGCCCGCGACCTAGGGTGAATGCGCTTTCAAAACGTGTATGTCGGTACGTGTCGGTACGGAAGAAGAAGCGGACGGTCGGTCGAGTGAGCGCCCCTACGGTGTACGACGTCGCCGAGCGATCGGGCGTCTCCATTGCCACGGTGTCCCGGGTCTACCGCAACCCGGATTCGGTGCGCGCCCAGACCCGTGAGCGGGTCCTGGAGGCGGCACGGGAGCTCGGCTACGTTCCGAGCGGGAACGCGCGGGGACTGGCCAGCCGCACCACCGGCGTGCTCGGCCTGTGCTTCCCCGACTACGCCGACCCGGACGCCGAGGCCGATGCCGAGGCGGACAGCGACGCCGACGACGCGGTGATGCTCTACTCCGACCAGATCATCCGGGGCATGGAGCGGGCCGCGCGGCGGCACGGCTACGCGCTGCTGATCGCGGCCTCACTGGAGGGCGGGCCCGAAAGCCTGGTCGCGAAGGTCGCGGGGCGGGTCGACGGCTTCGCAGTTCTGGCGCAGACCGTACCGACCGAGGACCTGGAAGTGATATCGCGCCGGCTGCCGGTCGTGATGCTCGCCGGGCCGCGCGAGATCGACCACCTCGACCACATCGTCGTCGCCAACGCCGACGGCGAACGCGAACTGACCCGGCACCTCATCGAGGACCACGGCCTGCGCCGGCTCGCGTTCATCGGCGGCGACCCGGACTCACCGGACGCCGAGGCGCGGTTCCGGGGCTTCCAGGAGGCGTGCCGGGACGCCGGTCTCCCGGTGCCGGACGCACCGGATCTGCGGACGACGATGATGAAACAGGCCGAGGGCGCCCAGGCTGCCGAAGCCCTGCTGGACCGGTCCGCGGAACGGCCGGAGGCCATGCTGTTCGCCAACGACCAGATGGCGGTGGGCGCCCTGCGCGCACTGGCCCGGCGCGGCATCCGCGTGCCCCAGGACATGGCGGTGACCGGCTTCGACGGAATCCCCCTGAGCCGGATCGTCCAGCCGTCGCTGACGACGGTGCGCCAGCCGATCCGTCAACTCGGCGAACAGGCAGTCGAGTTGCTGATCAAGAGACTGGGCGACAGCACCCGCGACCCGGTATCGCTCACCCTCCCGGTATCCCCGGTCCACCGCACCAGCTGCGGCTGCGGCTCCCCCCTCAAGCCCACCCACGGCTGAGCCCGCCCCCACGCGAGGTCACCGCCCCAGCCACTTCCCGAAGAACCGCGTGCGCCCGGCCCCCAACGCCGCAACCTCATCCCCCAGCCCCGCGTGCTCGAAGTGCCCCGCACTCAGCACCACCAGCTCACGCTCCCCCGCCAACGCGTTGTGCACGGCGAACTGCCCCGGCGGCGGCACGCTCGGGTCGAACAGCGCCGCGGCCACCAGCGTCGGCAGCTCCAGGAACCCCGCGGCCGTAGCGGCATCGAAGTACCTCAGGACCTCGGTGACCCCAGGGTGCTCCCGGTGGTACCTGCGCACCGACTCCCCGCTCCCCACACACGGCAGCGTGAGCCGCAGCGGATGGTTCCCGAACGTCGGCACCGTCAGCTGCGCCGCCCCGAACCGGTCGTCCCACGGCAGGGCCAGCGCGCCCAGCCCTCCACCGAAGCTCTCCCCCAGGTAGCCCAGCCCGCGAGCCCCCGCCCCGCCCCCGGGTCCGAGCTCCGGAACCAGCGCCTGGAGCGCCGACGCCGCACACCACAGATCGGCGACGCAGTCACCGATGACATAGCTGTCCCGTGACTCGATGCCGTGCAGCACGTGGCCGTCGGCCGCATCGGGGATGCCCGCCCGCAGACCGCGCGCCCCCATCCCCCGCACGCACGGCAGGATCGCCGCCGACGCGGCCAGCGGCAGCGGCACATCCGGACCGGGCTCCTGCCGGCCGCCGTAACCGTGCCCGATGACGAACCCCTGGCGCACCACCCCGTCGGACGGCAGCGCGAGCCAGCCTCCCAGCCGTGCCCCGCCCACCGAGGTGTAGGCCACTCCGTGGATCCGGACACCGTCACGCTCGTCCTCGATCGGCCCGATCTCCGGCTCCGTCGCGACCTTGCGAGCCGCCTCGTAACGCGCTCGCCAGAAGTCCGCGAACCCGTCCGGTGGCCGTGGCGCGGGAATGGCCGACAGGTCATCGAGGGTGCACCCGTAGGACGGGTCAAAAGGGAAATCATGGACGAACGAAGCCATGATCACGACAATATCCCGCCCCCGCCCCCGCCCCCCACCCGCTCGCGACCACTCGCCCCAAACATGCGTAATCGGTCACACGGCCCCCTTTTCCGCAAACGGCACACTTACCGTTCCAAGCTGAGCATTCAGCCGAACATTCAGATGTCCAATGCGTTGCACGAGTGTGACCAAGCACCCTCTTGCGGATTCCCGAACCCCTGCCGCAGAGTGATGTATGCGCTTACAGGCAGCGCATACATTCGGATTGCTCAAGGAGGAGCCCTCCATGCCCCGCACCGCCAGAACCGCCTCCGCCGGTATCGCAGTCGCGCTCGCTCTCGGTCTGTCCGCGTGCGGCAGCTCCGGTGGCGACGACGTCGCCGCGGACAAGAAGCAGACGATCACCGTCTGGGCCATGGGGGCCGAGGGCGAGAAGCTCGCGGATGTGGCCAAGGTCTACGAGAAGGCCAATCCGAACATCACCATCAAGGTCACCCCGGTCGGCTGGGACGTCGCCCACCAGAAGCTGGTCTCCGCGGCCGCCGCCGGCAGCATGCCGGACGTGGCGCAGATGGGCGGCAGTTACATGGGCGAGTTCTCCGAGCTCGGCGTCCTGGAGCCGGTCGACACCAAGACCTTCCAGGAGAAGGACTTCTTCCCGGCCGGCTGGAAGCAGGGCGAGGTGGACGGCCAGGCGTACGGCGTGCCGTGGTACGTCGACACCCGTGTCCTCTACTACCGCACCGACCTGGCCGAGAAGGCCGGCATCACCAAGGCCCCGACCACCTGGAAGGAGATGCAGGACCTCGCCACCGCCTACCAGAAGAAGGCGGACACCAAGTGGGGCCTGTCCATCCAGCCCAGCGGCCTGGACACGGTGCAGAACTTCTACTCCTTCCTGTACTCGGCCGGCGGCGAGATCGTCAACGCCAAGGGCGAGACCGTCATCGACAGCCCGGCGGCCGTCAAGGCTCTGAAGGAGTACGGCTCCTACTTCAGCAAGGGGCTCTCCAACAAGTCCGTGCAGCCCGGCTACGACGTGGTGAAGGACTTCGGCAACGGCCGCGTCCCGATGTTCTTCGGCGGTCCCTGGCACGTCACCCTGCTGAACGAGGGGCAGCCGCAGCTCAAGGGCAAGTGGGCGGTGGCCCCGGTCCCCGCCGACGAGTCCTCCACCTCCATGGCCGGCGGCTCCTCCCTGGTGGTCTCCAAGGACAGCGAGCACAAGGCCGCCGCCACCCGGTTCATCAAGTACCTGACGGACACCAAGGGCCAGGCCGACTGGTACAAGCGCACCAAGGACCTGCCGGCCAACACCGCCGCCTGGACCTCCGGTGACCTCGCCGACGATGCCGACCTCCAGGTCTTCAAGAAGCAGATGGACACCGCCAAGTCCTCCCCGTCGCTGCCCAACTGGACCGAGGTCACCGACAAGGTCGACCAGGCCGTCGCGAAGGTGACCCAGGGCAAGGCGTCCGCCGAGGACGCGCTGAAGACTGCGCAGTCCCAGATCGAAGGCCTCGTGAAGTAGGAGCCATGAGCACCACGACCGGAAAGGCCGCGGAGTCGGCCAAGGTGCAGCCCGGACCGGGGGCCCCGACGTCCCCGGCCGCCGGGCCCAAGGGTTCGCGAATGCGCGGGAAGCCCTCGCTGGGTGTGCAGAACATGGCCGGCTGGCTGTTCTCCACTCCCTTCCTCGTTCTCTTCCTCGTTTTCATGGCCGTCCCGATCATCGCCACCCTGGTGATGAGCTTCACGGACTTCGGGCTGCGCAACGTGACGCACCCGCTGGACGCGAACTTCATCGGATTCGAGAACTACACCAAGCTGTTCAGTGACGAGAAGTTCCTCAAGTCGCTTTTCAACACGGCGTACTTCGTGGTCATCGGCGTCCCGCTGACGATCTTCCTCGGGCTGGTCGTCGCCGTACTGCTGAACAACGGCATCGACCGGGCCCGGACCTTCTTCCGCGTCGGTTTCTACGCCCCGGTCGTCACCACGATCGTCGCCGTCGCCGTCGTCTGGCGCTTCGTGCTGGACCCGAGCGACGGTCTGATCGCGGGCCTCTTCTCCGAAGTGGGCCTCACCTCTCCGGACTTCCTGGGCTCCGAGAAACTCGCGATGCCCTCGATGATCGCGATGGCGGTCTGGCGCAACCTCGGCACGGTCATGGTGCTCTTCATCGCCGGCCTGCAGGCCATTCCCACGGAAGTACGGGAAGCAGCACGGCTGGACGGGGCCAGTGTCTGGCAGGAGTTCAAGGGCATCACCGTCCCGCTGCTGCGGCCCACGCTGCTCTACGCCACGGTGATCACCACCATCGGCTACCTCAACGTCTTCGAGGAACCCTTCGTGATGACGCAGGGCGGCCCCTCCGACTCGACGCTCACCGTCTCGCTGAACATGTACCGCGAAGGCTTCAACTTCTTCCACATGGGCTATGCGAGCGCCATGGCGTATGTCCTCTTCGTAGTGATCATGGGCATCACGGTGCTGCAGCTCCGACTGCTGAAGGACAACACGAAATGAGCGCCACCAATGCACCGGGCGCCGTCTCGACGGCGCCGTCGAAGAAGCCCGGGGACGCCGAGCGGAGGAACAGGGCCGGGAAGCCGAGGTCCGTGAAGCGGGTCCTCGTCTACGTGCTGCTCTCGTTCGGCCTGCTGATCATGTCGGCGCCGTTCCTGTGGATGGCCCTCTCCTCGTTCAAGACGTCGAGCGAACTGACCGCGAGTCCGCCCGTCTGGATCCCGACCGAGTGGACCCTCGGCAACTTCCGGGACCTGCTCGACAAGCTCGATCTGCCGCTGTACTTCATGAACTCGGTGATCGTGGCGGTGCTCGTGACCGTCTCGAACCTGGTGTTCTGCTCGATGCTCGGCTACGCACTGGCCAAGCTGAAGTTCGCCGGCCGCAACAAGATCTTCGGCCTGGTCCTCGGCGCCCTCATGGTGCCGGGCAACCTCATGCTGCTGCCGCTCTTCGTCCTGATGAGCAAGCTCCAGCTGATCGACTCGTACGCCGGTCTGGTGCTGCCGTTCGCGGCCGGGGCCTTCGGCGTCTTCCTGATGCGGCAGTTCATGCAGTCGATCCCGGACGAGCTGCTGGAAGCGGCCCGGATGGACGGCGCCGGTGAGTGGTACATCTTCTGGCGCATCGTGATGCCGCTGGTGAAGCCCGCTCTGGCAACGCTGTCGATCTTCACGTTCCTCGGCTCCTGGAACAACTTCGTCTGGCCGCTCATCGCGACCAACGATCCCGACAAGTACACCCTGCCGGTCGCCCTGGCCACCTTCGCCACCGACCCGAACAAGTCGGGCGGATCCAACGGCATGCTGATGGCCGGCTCCTTCCTGATCGTGCTGCCGGTCCTGGTCGTGTTCATCGCGCTCCAGCGGCACTTCACCCAGGGCATCGCCACGGCCGGCATGAAGTAGTCCGCGCCGGGGGCGGACTGCCCCACCCCCGGCCGCCCCACCGACACGCACGCGGCCCGCACCCCGCACACCCGCCGGCCGCCCCCCTTCACGCACCAGAAAGACAGTTTGCGATGACTCACACCCAGGTCCCGTTCCCCGAAGGCTTCCTGTGGGGCGCCTCCACGGCCGCCCACCAGATCGAGGGCAACAACACCAACAGCGACTGGTGGGTCAAGGAGCACACCGCGGGCACCCACATCCAGGAGCCCAGCCTCGACGCCTGCGACAGCTACCACCGCTGGCACGAGGACATGGACGTCCTGGCCGGGCTCGGCTTCACCGACTACCGGTTCTCCATCGAGTGGGCCCGTATCGAGCCCGCCGAGGGACGGTTCTCCCGGGCCGAGCTCGCCCACTACCGCCGCATGGTCGAGGGCGCCGTCGAGCGCGGGCTGCGCCCCATGGTCACCCTGCACCACTTCACCGTGCCCCAGTGGTTCGAGGCCCGTGGCGGCTTCACCTCGGAAGGCGCGACCGAGCTCTTCGCCCGCTACGTCGCCGCCTGCGCGCCGGTGATCGGTGAAGGTGTCAGCCACGTCTGCACCATCAACGAGCCGAACATGATCGCCGTGATGGCGGGCCAGGCCAAGCGCGGCGACATCGGCTTCCCGCCCGCCGGGCTGCCGACCCCCGACGACGAGACGACCGTGGCCGTCATCGCCGCGCACCACGCCGCCGTCAAGGAGGTCAAGGCGATCAACGCCGACATCCAGGTCGGCTGGACCATCGCCAACCAGGTCTACCAGGCCCTTCCCGGCGCGGAGGAGGTCACCGCCGCCTACCGCCACCCCCGTGAGGACGTCTTCATCGAGGCGGCCCGCGGCGACGACTGGATCGGCGTGCAGTCCTACACCCGGACCAGGATCGGACCGGACGGCCCGATCCCCACCGCCGACGACGTGGAGCGCACCCTCACGCAGTGGGAGTACTACCCCTCCGCCGTCGGCCACGCGCTGCGCCACACCGCCGAGGTCGTGGGCGGCGACGTGCCGCTCATCGTGACCGAGAACGGCATCGCGACCGACGTGGACAGCCGCCGGATCGACTACTACACCGGTGCCCTGAACGAGGTCGCCTCCGCCATCCAGGACGGTCTTCGCGTCGAGGGATACCTCGCGTGGAGTGCTCTGGACAACTACGAGTGGGGCTCCTACGCACCGACCTTCGGCCTCATCGGATGGGACCCGGAGACCTTCGAGCGGCTCCCGAAGCCGTCCGCCGTCTGGCTGGGCGAGATGGGCCGCACCCGCGAGCTGCCGCGTATCGCCGACTGACGTCGGCCCCCTGACCGGGAGCCCCCTGACAGCTCCCGACCGTGCGGGGACCGGCGGAACCTGACATCCGCCGGGCCCCGCGCCGAACCGCCCCGGCGCGGTCCGCGCCCCGGACCGTACCGACAACCGCGACCACAGCCGCCACGGCCGCCATGGCCGGGAACGGCGCCGGCGGCGCAGCACCACCCCGGGCGGCTCTCCTCCGCCGCATCGAGCACGCCACGAAACTCCGCCATCCCCCTTCTGCCAACGGGAGCTGGACCTTCATGGACCGTCGCACGTTTCTCACCGCAACCGGGACCGGGGCTGCCGCTCTGTCCCTCGGAGCCGTATCCGCATCCCCGACGAACGCCGTTCCCACCGCTCGCACCTCGCCTTCCGCGGACGCCGCTCGGCTTGTTCACGCCCCTGACGAACCACTGCTGCTGCGCTGGTTCCGCGATACGTATCACTCGATCGAGGCAATGACGACCGACCTCGGTCTCGCCGTAGACAAGATCGACGTGAGCGGGCCGGGCGGGCCGGTGCCTGCTCGCCAGACGTCGCCCACCAACATCGGCTGCGGCCTGTGGTCGACCGTCGCGGCCGGCGGGCTCGGGGTGATCAGCGACGCCACGATGCGGAGCAGGCTGGAGCGCACGGTCCGGTCCGTGGAGAAGCTGGAGCGCCATCACGGGTTCTGGCTCAACTGGTACGACGCACACGACGGTTCGGTACTCACCGAGTGGCCGGACACCGGCGATCCGGTCCGGCCGTTCCTCTCGTCCGTCGACAACGCCTGGCTGATCACCGGACTGCGCATCGCCGCGGAGGCGGCCCCCGAACTGCGCCCCCGCATCGCCCGCATCCTGGCGGACGCCGACTGGTCCTACTACTACACGCCCTTCGATCCGGCGGACCCCGTCGCCGGACCCGGCCAGCTGCGCGGCGGGTTCTGGACCGACACCGAGGAGCCCACCGACCACCACTACGGCGCCCTCAACACCGAGCCCCGGATGGCCAGCTACCTGGGCATCGCGGACGGATCCCTGCCCACCGACCACTACTGGCACCTGCTGCGCACCATGCTTCCGGAAAACGAGCAGGAGCAGCAGCCGCAGGGCCGTTACGTCGCGATGGACGGCATCCGTGTCTGGCAGGGCCACTACACGCACCGCGGCCGCAAGCTCGTTCCCACCTGGGGCGGGTCGATGTTCGAGGCGCTGATGGTTCCGCTGTTCGTGCCGGAGCCGGAGTGGTCGCCGCGGTCATGGGGCCGCACCCACCAGCGGTACGTGCGCGGCCAGATCGAGCACGGCACGGCAGAGGCGGAGTACGGGTACTGGGGCTTCTCGCCGGCCGGCGTTCCCGAGGGCGGGTACCAGGAGTACGGGGTCGACGCGCTCGGCATGCAGGTCGACGGCTACGCATCGAACACCGACCGCACGTACACCACCGACGGCGCCCCGCTGCCTCCCGCGTCGGCGTTCACCAACGGTGTGGTCACCCCGCACGCCTCGTTCCTGGCTCTGCCCTACGCACCGGTGGAGGCGGTGGCGAACCTGCGCGCGCTGGACCGCGATTTCGGCGCCTATCACGACGGCTACGGGTTCCGGGACTCCGTGAACGTCTCCACCGGGCGGGTCAGCGACTATCTGCTCGCCCTCGACCAGGGGATGATCGCCGCGGCCCTGGCCCAGGCGCTCCGCCCCGGGCTGCTGCAACAGCCGTTCCGGACCGGTGGCTTCCGTTCCCGGGTCCGGCCGCTGCTCGCCAAGGAGCGGTTCAGCATCTGAGCCGGGGCGGTCGTGGGACGGTGTACGGCGGGCCCGGCGCCGGCCGTACACCGTCCCCCCACACCGCGGAGGCTGATCCGTCACGGCCTCCGCGGGCCCGTCCACTCGCCGGGTCGCGGGTCACAGAACCCGGACATAGCCTCACAAACGTGATGCCGCCTGTGAGCCGACCCCGGATCCTCATACCGGGCCGGGCCCTGCTCGCCGTCCTGCTGACAGTGTGCTGGCTGGCCCTCCCCGCCGCGCTGACCGCTCGCGCCGACGACCCCGTCACGCTGTCCCGCGCCGGCCAGATCACCGACAAGGTGGGCGCGCTGGGAGACCGCAAGGGGCAGGTGGCCTCCGCACTCGACCAGCTGTACGACAGACATCGCATCCAGCTCTTCGTGGCGTACGTCCGTGATTTCTCCGGGCGGTCCGCGCAGAGCTGGGCCGACGACACAGCCGGCCGCAACGGCCTCGGGCGCGACGACGTCCTGCTCGCCGTCGCCACCCATGACAGGCAGTACGCGTACTCCGTCGACCAGGACTCCGGCCTCACCGACGCCCAGCTCCAGGATGTGGCGAGCACCGCCGTCGAGCCCGCGCTCAAGGAGAACGACTGGGCCGGCGCGGCGATCGGGGCCGCCGACGGGTACTCCGCCGTCCTGACCGGCGCGGCCGTGCCCACGCCGGCCATCACGCCGGGCGCCGAAGACCCAGGGACGGGGAGTTCCGGCGGCACGACCGTCGGGGACCTGGTCCTGCCGGTCGTCGTGGTCGGCGGGGCCGGGGCGGCCGCCGCCTATGCCTACACCCGGCGCAGGCGGCGCACCGCGACCCGCACCACGCCCGGTGCGACCGGTTGGGGGCCGGGCGGCACCGGCCGGAACGATCCGCCGGAGCCCCCGGCTCCGCTGCCGGAACTCGACGCCCGCGCCAAGGAGACGCTGGTCGACACGGACGACGCGGTCCGCACCAGTGACGAGGAGCTCGGGTTCGCCACGGCACAGTTCGGCGAGGAGGCCGCGGCGCCGTTCACCGAGGCGGTCGCCCATGCCAAGGGCGAGCTGACGGCCGCGTTCCGGCTGCGCCAGCAGCTCGATGACGCCTTTCCCGAGGACGATGCCACCCGCCGGCGGATGCTGGACGAGATCATCAGCCGTTGCGCGGACGCCAACGCCCGGCTGGACGCGGTCTCGGAGGACTTCGACCGACTGCGCGCGCTGGAGCGCAACGCCCCGCAGGCACTCGCCGCGGCCGAGACCGCGTTCCACGCGCTCGCTGCCCGCCTCTCCAACGCCGAGGCGACCCTCGCCTCCCTGCGCGGTCACTACGCGGAGTCGGCCTCGGCGCCCGTGGCGGGTGACATCGCACAGGCCGAGGACCGGCTCGCCTTCGCCAGCTCGTCGCTCGACCGGGCCCGGCAGGGTGTGGACGGCGGGGACAGCGCCGCCGCCGCGGTCTACGTACGGGCCGCCGAGGGCGCGGTCGGCCAGGCGACCACCCTCGTCGACGCCGTCGACCGGCGCGCGCGGGAGATCGAGGAGGCCGCGGGAAAGCTGCCGGCCGCGCTCACCGAGATGGACACGGACCTGGCGGACGCGGGCGGACTGCTGGAAGGCACCGCGGAGGGGGTGTCCACGGCGGATCTCCGGGGCCGGATCGCCCGTGCGCGGTCCGTGACCCGCGACGTGCGGGGAGAGGTGCGGGCCGGCCCGTACGACCCCATCGACGCGCTGCGCCGGGTCGAGGAGGCGGACGCCGCACTGGACGAGGCGCTGGCCGGTGCGCGCGAGCAGGAGCAGGGCAACCGCCGGGCCCGCTCGCTCCTCGACCAGACGATGCTCACCGCACGGTCCGCGATCGGTGCCGCCGCCGACTACATCGGCACCCATCGAGGGGCCGTCGGCAGCCAGGCCAGGACCCGGCTGGCGGAGGCGCAGCGCCGGCTGGAGCGGGCCGGGGAGCTGGCCGGGACGGACGACGCCCAGGGGGCGCTGGCCGAGGCGCACCGGGCGGACTCGCTGGCCGGGCAGGCGCAGAGCCTCGCGGAACAGGACGTGCGGGCGTACGGGAACCGAGGTGGTCCGGGCGGTGTGCAGGGCGGGGGCATGGGCGGCGCGGTCCTCGGCGGAATCCTCCTCGGCGGGCTGCTGGGCGGGGGCGGCCGAGGAGGCGGATTCGGGGGCGGCGGGTTCGGCGGAGGGGGGTTCGGCGGGGGCGGCGGGCCGGGCAGCTTCGGCGGAGGGGGCACCCGTGGCCGGCGTGGTGGCGGCGGCCGGTTCTGACCGCCCCGATGCGCGGCGGGCGGTTCCGGCCACCCGCGTACACGGGGACGACAGGCGTACACGGCATCCGCAGTGCCGTGGAGCAGCAACGGAGACACAGGAGAGGTGCCATGACCAAGCAGACCATCGTCGGACGCGTCACCCAGCTGGCGAAGGCCAACATCAACGCGCTGCTCGACCAGGCCGAGGACCCGCAGAAGATGCTGGACCAGCTGATCCGCGACTACACGTCCAACATCTCGGAGGCCGAACAGGCCGTGGCGGCCACGATCGGCAATCTGCGGCTGATGGAGCAGGACCACCGCGAGGACGTCGAGGCGGCCAAGGAGTGGGGCGAGAAGGCCCTGGCCGCCAGCCGTAAGGCGGATGAGCTGCGTGCGGGCGGTTCGGGGCCCGATGCCGACAAGTTCGACAACCTGGCCAAGGTCGCGCTCGGCCGGCAGCTCCAGTCGGAGAAGGAGGCGAGGACCGCGGAGCCCACCATCGCCTCGCAGACGGAGGTGGTGGACAAGCTCAAGTCCGGGCTGGACCGGATGAAGGCCAAGCTGACGGAGCTGAAGTCCAAGCGGGACGAGCTGGTCGCACGGGCCAAGTCCGCCCAGGCACAGAACCAGATGATGGACTCCGTCAAGAACATCAACGTCCTCGACCCGACCAGTGAGATCAGCCGGTTCGAGGACAAGGTGCGGCGCGAGGAGGCGAAGGCGGTGGGGAAGCAGGAGCTTGCCGCGTCGTCCCTGGACGCCCAGTTCGAGCAGTTGGACACGCTGGGAGACAGTGCCGAGGTCGAGGCGCGCCTGGCCGCCCTGAAGACGACCTCATGATCATGGCCGCGCTCCGGCCCCTGTTCAGAACATGCTGAGAAGCTCCTCGACCGTGCGCTCGGCGGCCGGCCGGCCGTCGGGCAGGGACAGTTCGAACCAGACCGTCTTTCCGCGCGGGGTCCGCCGCGATCCCCAGGCCGCGCTCAGCAGCCCGACAAGTTGCAGGCCCCGGCCGCCCTCGTCCGTGTCACGTGCCCGCCGTCGCCGCGGCTGGACGAGACCCGCGTCCCATACCTCGCACACGAGGGTACGGTCGCGCAGCAGCCTGAGCCGGATCTCCCCCTCGCCGTACCGGAGGGCGTTGGTGACCAGTTCACTGACGAGCAGTTCGGTGGTGTCCACCAGGTCGTCGAGGTCCCAGGCGAGCAGCTGGCCGCGGGCGAGTTCGCGGGCGCGGCCGACCGACCGGGGCTCTCGGGGCAGCCGCCAGTCGCCGACGGCCTCGGTCGGCAGCCCCTGGATACGGGCCATCAGCAGGGCGATGTCGTCCTCGCCGTGCCGGGTGTCGAGCGTGCTCAGTACGTGGTCGCAGACGTCCTCGAGAGGTCGCGTGGGTTCGACGAGGGCGCCGCGCAGCGCTTCCAGCCCCTCGTCCAGGGGGTGATCGCGCGACTCGACGAGGCCGTCGGTGTAGAGGGCGAGGAGGGCGCCCTCCTTGAGTTCGACCTCGACTTCCTCGAAGGGCTCGCCTCCGACGCCGAGCGGCATGCCGGGCGGGACGTCGAGCAGCAGCGCCGGTTCGCCCGGTTCGACCACGGCGGGGGGAAGATGACCGGCGTTGGCGAAGGTGCACCGCCGCGTGACCGGGTCGTAGACCGCGTAGACGCAGGTGGCGAGATAGACCTCGGAGAGATCCGCTTCGCGGGACTTGTGGGCGGCCCGCGAGGGCCACTGGGCCCCGCCGGTCCCGCCGGAGGAGGTGCTGCCACCTGGGGTGCCGAGTCCTCGGGCGACTTCGTCGAGCGCGGAGAGGACCTCGGCGGGCTCCAGGTCGAGGAGTGCCAGGGTCCGCACGGCGGTGCGCAGTTCTCCCATGGCCACGGCGGCGCGCAGGCCGCGTCCCATGACGTCGCCGACGACGAGGGCGGTGCGGTGCCCGGGGAGTTCGATCACGTCGAACCAGTCGCCGCCCACCTCGGTCGCGGTGTTGCCGGGGAGATAGCGGCAGGCGATGTCGAGGCCGGCGGCCTCCGGGTCCCCGGGGGGCAGCAGGCTGCGCTGGAGTATCAGGGCGCGCTCGTGCTCGCGCCGGTAGAGGCGGGCGTTGTCGATACAGACGGCGGCGCGGGCGGCGAGCTCGGTGGCCAGGGCCCGGTCCCGTTCGCCGAAGGGTTCGCTGCCCTTGGTGCGGGAGAACTGCACGAGACCGACGACGGTGTCGTGGGCGACCATCGGGACGGCGAAGGTGGACTGGACGAATCCGCGGTCGTCGCCGGGCACGTCCTCGACGTGGCCGCTGCGCAGGGCCACGGCACAGGGCGAGTTGAACGGATAGCGGTGCACCGCGCCGAGCGCGGGCGGCCCGGCGGCCGTGCGGCCCCCGGTGATCTCGCCGGCGTCGTCCGGGGCGGCCTCGGGCATGGCGTCGGACACGGCGCTGGCGAAGGCGACGCGGCGCAGTTCGGCGGAGCCGCCGACCGATTCCTGACGGAGCGGGCTCCAGCTGCCCGGCGGGGCCTCCTCCCCGGTGAGCAGCGCCTGGTAGAGGTCGACGGAGGCCAGATCGCAGAAGCCGGGCACGGCGACGTCGAGGAGTTCGCGGGCGGTGGTCTCCAGGTCGAGGGAGTTGCCGATGCGTGCGCTGGCCTCGTTGAGCAGGGCGAGGTTGCGCCTGGCGCTGGCGGCCTCGCGGGCGGCGATATGGCGCCGGGTGACGTCGGTGGCCAGTCCGGCGACGCCGATGGGACGGCCCGATCCGCTGTGCACCCGGTAGAGGTTCATCGACCAGTGGCGGCGCGCCGTGTCGTCCGGGACGGTGCCGACGAGCTGGAGGTCGGTGACGGATTCACCGGTCTCCAGCACCCGGCTGAGGGTGGCGGCCAGCCGGTCGGCCTCCGTACCGGCGAGGTAGTCGTGGACGGTGCGGCCTCGGTGGTCGTCGGCACGGCCGCCGAAGACGGTGGCGAAACGCTGATTGGCCCGCAGGACCGTGAAGTCGGTACCGAACAGTACGAAGCCGAAAGGAGATTGGCCGAATATCGCCTGCGAGGCCGCGAGGTCCGTCTCGATGCCGCGGAGCGCGCGGACATCCACGACGATGCAGACCGCGGCCCGTTCACCGGTGGCGGTCTCACTGGGCATCACATAGATCTCGGCGAGACCGTGCAGGTCCTCATCGCCCGGCATCCGGAAGGGGACGAGGCCTGTCCACTCCTTGCCGTCGAGCACCTCGCCGATCCGGCGGTGCCCTTCCCCGCGCACCTCACCGGGCAGGAAGGCCTCGACGGGGTCCCTGCCCACCGCCTCGTGCGCGGGAACGCCGAAGAGGCCGGCGGCCCGGCGGCTCCACTGCTCGATCAGACCATCGGGGCCGACCGAGAAGGAGGCGACCCTGATGTAGTCATAGATCGAGCCAGGCGGACTGCTCTGCCACACGACGTCGCCCGCTGTCCCAGGTATTTCGCTCACGCGACCGTCCCCTCCAGCTCACACACCGGACCGGTCCTGCCCGCAGTATTCAGCACTACGGCCCTCACTGACACGGCGTTCACGATCACAGCACGGTCTCAGTACCTTTCAGCCAGGTTCTGCCCGTCCTTCGGTGATCGCTGTCCGTCCCATCCCACTCCTAACCAGGCAGGGCGAGCTCGAACCACACGGTCTTGCCGCTCTTTCCACGCCGGATCCCCCAGCGCCGGGCGGAACAGGCCAGGAGCTGCAGCCCTCTGCCGCCTTCGTCATCGGGCCCCGCCGCACGTTCGGTGGGCGGATCCGGAAGCGGATCGGAGACCTCCACCAAAAGACCGGGGTGTGCGCAGAGGCCGTCACCGTTGGCTCGGGGGCGCACCAGCCGTACGTCGATGGGGCCCGACGCGTAGCGCGTGGAGTTGGTCACCAGCTCGCTGACCAGGAGTACGACCACATCCCCGACCGATGGATCGATCCCCCAGCCGCGCAGCGCATCGTGGACGGCGTGCCGGGCCGTGCGTACGGCGCCGGGCGCAGCCGGAAAGCTCCACTCGGCGCAGTCGCCTTCGGTATCGATCACGCCGATCACTTCCCAAGACCAGCAACGGGGGACGTCCTGTTTACGGGGGCTAAACAGCACATACCCGATATTCGTCGCTAAATACCGCCGGACTCGACACGTGGGGCGTACGGGTGTAACGGCATGCGCACGAAAGCGTGTGCGTGTAGTGAAAGGGCGCACGGCCCCTTCGGCGCGCCGCGGGTCGGGCACTCTGCTCAGTGGTGTGCGCCGCCGGACAGTCGCCGTACGGCCTCGGCGACCGCGGGCCGGTCCTGCTCCAGCCAGTCGACGGTGTCGCTCTCTTCCGGCCCGAGCCAGCGCAGTTCGTCGTGATCCTCAAGAGGCGCGGGCACACCGGACACCAGGCGGGCCGTCCACACCCGGAGCACATAGCCGGGTTTGAGCGGCCACTCACCGGGGATGCGCTCCAGCGGCTCCGTCTCGACGCCGAGTTCCTCCCGGAGTTCGCGCACGAGCGCCTGCTCGCCGCTCTCCCCCGGCTCCACCTTGCCGCCGGGCAGTTCCCAGCGGCCGGCCAGCTCGGGCGGGGCACTGCGGCGCGCTGCGAGCAACCGCCCCCGGTCGTAGACGGCTCCGGCCACCACCACACGATCAGTCATGCCCCGGAGCGTAATGCCCGGCCCGGCCGCCCCGGAGGATGAAGGCCCCGCGGCCGACGCGCCCACTACGACCACGCCGGCCGGCCAGGGCCGGGCACACACGCTACGGGCGGGTGGTCTGTCCTACGCGCTCCACCCAGTAGAGCCGCTCGGGGCCGCGGACATCGAGCTTGTCGGCGGTCCGCTGGGCCTCGTCCTGCGTGGCGTACCTGCCCACGCGGTAGCGGTTGCCGTTGTCGTCCTGCCGTATCACCAGCCAAGGGAGCACGGCACCGCTGTCGCTCATCGTGTCCCTCCCGAGCATTGCGCCCCTCCCCTGAACGGCGTGCACGTCTCTAAGGATCCCCAGGAAACCGCAGTACGCATATGCCCGAGCGTACGCCTGACCTTCACACAACGAATACGTAATTGCACAAAGAGATACCGATCCGGCCAGGTGTGGACCAACCCCCTGGGGGCGCATCCAACTGGATGCGCCCCCAGGGGGATTCGGGCCGATCCGGCACGGATCTCGCCTGACCTGCCCGGATCGGATCGGGCAGATCCGGAACCGTAGGTTCTACGCCCGGCCCGCGGTCGCTTACGCGCCCTCGCCCGCCCCCTGGCGCAGCACGGGCACCGGCATGAGGACCGGACCGTTGGCCGGTTCCTTGCGGCAGACATCCCCGCACTCCGCGTCCAACGAGCAGCACAGCGAGCAGATCGGGCCGGACTGCACGGGACAGTCGGCGATGTCCGGGAGTTCGTAGGCCGTTTCGCAGACGGAGCAGGTGTGGGTGGCGGTGATGTCCGCGACCTCGACCCCCGGACCGTTCACCGGATTGGGCCGGGCCAGGTAGTACCTGCCGCCGGTCGCCCACGCGATCAGCGGACAGAGGGTCAGCGAGAGGCCGGCCGCGATGAAGGTCGAGAAGGCCTCCGGGTAGGTACCGAACAGCCCGAAGAAGGCGAGGATCGATACGGTCGAGGCGATCAGCATGGCGCCGAACCCCGCCGGGTTCACCGCGTACAGGTAGGCGCGCTTGAACTCGATGTACGGCGGGCTCAGCCCGATCCGCTTGTTGATGACCAGGTCGGCCGCGACGGCGGCGATCCAGGCGATGCCGACGTTCGAGTAGAAGCCCAGCAGTTTGTTGAGGGCCGCGAACATGTTCATCTCCATCAGCGTCAGCGCGATGACGAGATTGAGGAAGATGTACCAGACCCGGCCCGGGTGACGGTGGGTGATGCGGGAGAAGAAGTTCGACCAGGACAGCGAGCCGCTGTAGGCGTTGGTCACGTTGATCTTGATCTGCGACACGATCACGAAGAGCGCGGCGGCGGGCAGCGCGAACGAGCCCAGCCAGGGCTTCAGCGCCTCGATCTGTGGCGCGATCGGCTCCAGCGCGTGTGTCTTGCCGACCGCTTCCAGCGCGACGAAGGCGAGCAGCGCACCACCGAGTTGCTTGGCCGCGCCGATGATGACCCAGCCGGGGCCGGCGGCGATGACCGCGATGTTCCAGCGGCGCTTGTTGGCCTCGGTCTTCGCGGGCATGAAGCGCAGGTAGTCGGCCTGCTCACCGATCTGGGCGATGAGCGAGAGCGCGACGCCCGTACCGAGCCCGAACCCGATCCAGGAGAAGCCCGGCCCCGCGCCTTCCGTACCGCCGAAGGAGCCGAACGCGCCCCAGGCGTCCGGCGCCTCGAAGGCGAGCACGACGAACGGGAGCACCATGCCGATGATCCAGATCGGCTGGGTCCAGGCCTGCACCTTGGCGAGGGCTCCCATCCCCCGGAAGACGATCGGGATGACGATCAGCGTGGTGATCAGATAGCCCGCCTCGACCGGCAGACCGATGGCCTGGTGCATGGCCTGCGCCATGATCGAGCCTTCGAGGGCGAAGAAGATGAAGGTGAAGGACGCGTAGATCAGCGAGGTCAGCGTCGAGCCGAAGTAGCCGAACCCGGCGCCCCGGGTGACCAGGTCCATGTCCAGGCCGTACTTCGCGCAGGCCCGGGCGATGGGGATGCCGGTGAGGAAGATGATCGTCGCGGCGGCCAGGATCGAGGCGAATCCGCTGGTGAAACCGTAGGTGAAGACGATCGAGGCACCGATCGCGAAGTCGGCGAGATAGGCGATCCCGCCGAGCGCGGTGCCCGCGACCACGGCGGGGGACCAGCGCCGGAACGAGTGCGGTGCGTAGCGCAGCGAGTAGTCCTCGCGGCTCTCGTCGGCGGCGAGCTTCGCGTAACTGCGCCTGGGCGGCGGGGCTCCGGCCCCGCCCGCCGGGGCCCCTGGGGCGGTGTCCGCCTCAAGAGCCCCGGCCGTCTCAGGTATGGCTGTGTCCGTCATCGGCGACTTCCCGTTCGTCAGTCCGGTGTGCGGGTTCGAACGGGAAGTTAGGAGCAGGACATGACAAGCCATCACGGGCGGCGATTGCCCGGCTGTTACGGGTTCCGGGCGGGCGTTAACTTGTCGTCACGGGCGCCGGACGCGCACCACCGGCTATCGACCACCTGCCGGGGGCGGTGCTCGCGAGTACCGGCCGGCTGCCGGGAACGGTGCTTCCGGGCACCGGCCACCCGACAGGGACGGCTCTCGCGGGGACCGGTCATCTGACGGGGAGGCGGTAGGCGATCCGGTATCGGTCGGCGGGCACCACCACATCGGCGGTCTCGACGGGCCGCCCCGACGCGTAGTACGTCCGCTCGATCACCATCACCACGTGCCCCGGCACCCCGCCGAGCGCCAGGAGCTCCTCCGCAAGCCCCGGGCGGGCGCCGACCTGCTCGGCCACGTTGTCCACCACCACATCGATCGCGGCCATCCGCTCGACCACCCCGCAACCGCCGAGCGGGCCCTCCTCGGGCAGCATCACGGGCGTGCGCCCCGTGACCGCGAGGTTCTCCCAGGAGGTGGAGAGCATCATGGGTTCACCGGCCTCCCGGAAGACGTAGCGCGTACGCATCACACGGTCGTCCGGCTCGATTCCCAGCCGTTCGGCGATCTCCGGACTCGCCCCCTCCTGTTCGCTCCGGGACTCCCAGGTCCCCCGCGCGCCCTCCGCCGTCTGTTCCTGCCGGAACGGGCTGGCGCCGGTCTCCGACCGGAAACCGGAGCGCGCGATGCCGCGTGGGACGGGACGCTCGCGCACATACGTGCCGGAGCCGGAGCGGCCCTCGACCAGCCCCTCGGCCATCAGCACTTTGCGCGCCTCCAGCGCGACGGTGTCCGAGACCCCGTACTCCTCGCGGATACGCGCCTGCGACGGCAGGCGCGTATGCGGCGGCAGCGAACCATTGGCGATCTTCTCTCGCAGATCGCTCGCAACGCGCAGATAGGCGGGCTGCTCACCGAAAGTCACAAGCCACTCCCCAAGAGGTTGACAGACTGCAACAGCGTCGCAACCGTGGGTTCAGAACCGCAAGCACAGGCCAAGGTTTCACTCGAAGTGATGATTCGCTGCCGACGTGCGCATACCCGCGGTAGCAGCACGCGGCCGGGCTCCGCACGGCGGCCCGGACCGATCCGGCCGGCCCCTGCCCGCCGCCGGCCGCCTGACATGCTGGTTGCCATGGCCACCGCATACCGCTGCCCGCAGGACGGGACCCGCGCCGACCTCACCTCCCCGGCATGGTGCTGTCCGGTCTGCCGCGGCCCGTGGGACCTCGACTTCGAGATCACGGACCCCCTCCGCCCCGGCGCCCTGCCCGGCCGGGTCAACTCCCTGTGGCGGTACGAGGAGGTGTTGCCGCTCGCGTCCCCCACGACCACCCTGGGCGAGGGCCGCACACCGCTCGTCCCGCTCACCGGCACGGTCTCGGCCAAGCTCGACTTCCTCATGCCGACGCTCTCCTTCAAGGACCGCGGAGCCGTGATGCTCGCCGAACTGGCCCGCCGGCTCTCCCCCGACCGTGTCGTGGCGGACAGCAGCGGCAACGCGGGCACCGCCGTCGCGGCATACTGCGCGCGGGCCGGGCTGCCCTGCACGGTGTACGTCCCCGAGGGCACGTCCGCGAAGAAGACCGAGCAGATCCGGGCCCATGGAGCCCGGCTGGAAATCGTCCCCGGAGACCGCGAGTCGACGGCCCTGGCCGCCCGTACCGCCGCCGACGCGCCAGGCACGTTCTACGCCTCGCACGTCTTCAACCCGTACTTCCTGCACGGCACGAAGACCTACGTCTACGAGATGTGGGAGGACCTCGGCGGCACGCTCCCGGACGCCATCGCCGTACCGGTCGGCAACGGCACCCTGCTCCTGGGCGCGGCCCTGGCCATCACGGAACTCCATGCCCAGGGCCTGATCAGCACCCGTCCGGCCCTGATCGCCGTGCAGTCCGATGCGGTCTCCCCGCTTGCCGCCGCCTTCCGGGCCGGGGCGGAGGATCTCCTCGACGCCCCGGCCGCACCGGTCTCCCCCACCCTCGCCGAGGGCATCGCCATCCCGCGTCCGCCCCGGGCCCGGGCGATCCTGGCGGCGGTACGCGAGTCGGGCGGCACCTTCCTGACCGTGACCGAGGATCAGATCCGCAGCGCACAGCTGGATCTGGCCACTCGCGGCTTCTACGTGGAGACGACCGGGGTCGCCTGCTGGGCCGCGGTCGGCGGCTGGACGGACCGCAGCGTCGTCGTGCCGCTGTGCGGCGCGGGGCTCAAGACGGGCCTCGCGTCCGCCTGAGAGCAACTTGGGGGCCGGGGCAAGTCTCCGTGGCGGGCCGGCGAATCGGAGGCGGTGCACCGCGGAGGCGCGCCTCACGGCCTGAGCCGGAGCACGCGGCACGCGGCCTGCCCGGCAAATCCGGGGCGGGCCCGGGACCGGGCACGTCCGGGGCGGGCCCGGGACCGGGCACGTCCGGGGCGGGCCCGGGAATGCCGAGGTGGCCCGGCAAGTCCAAGGCGGGCCCGGGCCGGCCAGAAGCGGCCCCGCCAGCAAATCCGAGGCGGCCCCGGCAGGTCCGAGACGGGACTCGCAGCCGCTGAGGCGGCACCCGGCCGCTGTCGCGTCAGCCGTTCACCCGCGCGCCGTGCGCCGGCGCGGCGGGGCCGTCTCTCTACGTTCGTACCGTGAGCCTCTCGCGTAACACTCTCCTCACGTCACTGCTCGCGTGCGCCCTGATCGCACCCCTGCCGCCCGTCGCCCACGCCTCCGGCCAGGCGTCGCCCGCCGCCTCACCCGGCCCCGCCGCGGGGCGCGGTGACGATGTGGCCTGCGGCAGGGACACCGACCCCGCCTGGGCTCCCACGTCCACGGCGTTCGGCGAGGCCAAGGGCTACGACCCCTATGTCGGCAACGGCTATCTGGGCCACCGGGTGCCCGCCGCGGGCGCCGGGTACGCGGAGCGGACCGAGAAGACCGGCTGGCCGCTGTTCACCCCGCGCTACGACGGGGCCTTCGTCTCCGGGCTCTTCGGCCGCGACCCTGACCTGTCGGCCGACCGCGAGGTGGCGGCCGCGCTGCCGAGCTGGACGAACCTCGATGTGCGGGTGGGCGATGAGACGTACGGTTCCGCGACTCCGGCGGGCCGGATCTCCCGGTACCGCCAGACGGTGTTCCTGCGCTGCGGACTCGTGCGTACGTCGCTGCGCTGGACGACCGCCGACGGCCGCGCGACCGACCTGACGTACGAGGTGCTGGCAGACCGCGCCGCCGTGCACACCGGCGCCGTACGGCTGCGCTTGACTCCGCACTGGAGCGGCACGGCGACGGTCACCGGCCGGCTCGACCCACGCGGCGCGCGCCGGATCGCACTCGACGACGACGGAACGTTCCGCACGACGGGCACCGGGACTGAGGGCGCGATCGTGCAGACGATGCGCCTGCCCTCCGGGAGCGTGCACCAGAACCTGGAGGACGCGCTCCGGGACCCCGGAGTCGCGCACCGGAGCGCGGTGGGTACGGCGACGTCGCGGGTGAGCGCCGGGCGCACGTATACGTTCGAGAAGTACGTCGGGGTCGATACCGCGCTCACTTCGCGCGCCCCGCGCACCTCAGCCCGTGAGGCGTCCCGGCGCGCGGCTCGGCTCGGCTGGTCCGGCGTCCTCGACGAGAACGCCGCAGCCTGGCACCGGGACTGGGCAGCGGACGTGCTGGTACCGGGCAGTCCTGATCTGCAGAAGTGGCTGCGCTCGGCGCAGTACGGGCTCCTCGCCTCCACCCGCACCGGCTCCCGCGACAGCATCGCCCCGGCCGGACTGACCAGCGACAACTACGCGGGCATGGTGTTCTGGGACGCCGAGACGTGGATGTACCCGGGGCTGCTCGCCACCCGCCCCGAGCTGGCCCGTTCGGTGGTCGAGTACCGCTACCGCACCCGCGACGAGGCCCGTACCAACGCCGGGAAGCTGGGGTTCAAGGGGCTGTTCTACCCGTGGACGAGTGCGAGCAGGGGCAACCTCTGGTCGGAGTGCCAGAGCTGGGACCCGCCGCACTGCGTCACCCAGAACCACCTCCAGGGCGATGTCTCGCTGGCCGTCTGGCAGTACTACCTGGCCACCGGCGACCGTGACTGGCTGGCCGGCCACGGCTGGCAACTCCTCCAGGGCATCGCCGACTTCTGGGCCTCGCGCGCCACCGAGAACGACGACGGCAGCTACTCCGTCAAGGAGGTGGCGGGTCCCGACGAGTACAGCAACGGCGTCACGGACGGGGTGTTCACCAATGCCGTCGCCGCCACCGCCCTGCGCAACGCCACCCGCGCGGCGCGGCTGCTCGGCCACCCCGCTCCGGCCGAGTGGAACGAGGTCGCGAACGGACTGCGCATCCCGTACGACCCCGAACGCAAGCTCTTCCTCCAGTACGCGGGCTACGACGGCTCGACGATCAAACAGGCCGACACCGTCCTGCTCATCTATCCGCTGGAGTGGCCGATGGAGTCCGGTGCGGCCGCCGCCACGCTCGACTACTACGCCTCCCACACCGATCCGGACGGCCCGGCGATGACGGATGCCGTCCACGCGGTCGACGCCGCCGCGATCGGGGAGCCGGGCTGTGCCACGTACACCTATCTCCAGCGGTCCGTGCGCCCGTTCCTGCGCGGCCCGTACGCCCTGTTCAGCGAGGCGCGGGGCGCCAAGGCGGGCGCGCAGGATCCCCTGTCCGGTTTCCCCGCCGAGGACTTCGTCACCGGCAAGGGCGGCTTCCTCCAGGTGTTCACGCACGGGCTGACGGGGTTGCGGCTGCGGGAGGACGGGGTGCGGCTGGATCCGACACTGCCGCCGCAACTGCGCGAAGGGGTCACGCTGACGGGCCTGCGCTATCGAGGGCGGACGTACGACATCGCGATCGGCCCGCGCACGACGGAGGTACGGCTGACCGCGGGCGCCCCGTTCACGCTCCACACGCCCGCCGGTTCACGTCTTCTGTCCACCACGCTCACCCTGCCCACCCGCCGCCCCGATCTGACTCCGACCACCGACGCGTCCCGGTGCCGTCCGGTGACGGCCACCTCCGAGACGCCCGGGCTGTACGCGGCCGCGGCCGTTGACGGCAGTACGGCGACGGCCTGGTCCCCGGACGGGGCGACGGGCACGCTGACCGTGGATCTCGGGCGGACGGCGGCGGTCACGGCGATCACACCGGAGTGGACGGATGTGCGGCCGGCCTCGCACCGGCTGGAGACCTCAGCCGACGGGCAGCGCTGGGAACCGTACCGGGCGGGAGCGGTGGCCCGCGAGGTGCGGGTGACGGTCCGGTCTGCGGATGCGGACGAGCCGACGGGCGTACGGGAGTTGAGGGTCACCCAGCCGTAGTGGGGGCCTTCCCGTCCACCGGTGTGCGGATCGCGGCGGGCCGCCGGCTCCTCGGCCGGCCGAGGAGGATCCCGCCCAGCACCAGGACGAGCCCGCACACCTGCCGGAGAGTGAGGGACTCCCCCGCGATCACGGTGCCGAGCAGCACCCCGGTCACCGGGTTGAGCAGTCCGACCAGTCCGACGGTGGCGGCGGGCAGATGGCGCAGGCCCGTGAACCAGGCGGCGAACGCGACCGCGGTCGCCACCACGGTGACGTAACCGAATCCGAGGACGGCGGGCCCGTCGAGCGCGGGCGGCGCGCCCTCGACCACGGCGGCGAGGGGCAGCAGCAGTAGACCACCGGCGATCAGCTGCCAGGAGGTCGAGGCAAGGACGTCGGCGCCCGCACCCCAGCGCTTGGCGAGAACGTAGCCGAGGGACGACATCAGCATGGCGGCCACCGACGCCAGCACTCCACGCACGTCGACGGAGACCGATCCGGTCAGCAGCATGAGGCACACCCCGGCGATGCCCGCGGCGGCGCCCAGCAGGGGCAGCAGGCCCGGCCGTTCCGCGACCAGCGCCCAGGCGATCAGCATCATGGCCACCGGAGAGGCCGCCATGATCGTCGACGCGGTGCTGGTGGGGAGCAGTTGCGCGGCGACGTAGACGAGGGCGAAGAACCCGCCCATGTTGAGGACACCGAGGACCGCGGCCTTCCACCACCAGGAGCCGTGGGGCCGCTGCCGGCGGACGGCCAGGAGCAGCAGTCCGGCGGGCAGGGCCCTGATCGCGGCCCCGTAGAGCGGGGTCTCGGCAGGCAGGTAGGCGCGGGTGACGTAGTAGTTGGTGCCCCACGCCACCGGCGCGATCGCCGTGATCAGCACCCACCGCAATGTAGCTTCCATGGAAACTATTATGCCTTCCTTGGAAGCTATAGTGAGGACATGCAGGATTCCTGGGATTCCTCCTCCGCCCCGCAGCCTCCGGACCACGTCGCACGCATCCAGGCCGAGTGGTCCCGCGAACGCCCCGATCTCGACGTGAGCCCACAGGGCGTGATCGGACGGCTGCACCGGCTCGGCGGGCTGCTCACGGAGGAGCTGTGCGTGGTCTACCGGCGATTCGGCCTGAGCGAGGGCGAGTTCGACGTACTGGCCGCTCTTCGGCGGGCCGGGGAGCCGTTCGAACGGGCCCCCGGGGAACTGGCCACGCACACCATGGTCACCACGGGCGCCATGACCAAGCGCGTCGACCGGCTGGAGCGCGCCGGCCTGGTCACCCGCCGCCGGGCCGCCGGGGACGGACGGGGGCGGGTGGTCGCCCTCACCGACGCGGGCCGGGAGCTGATCGACCAGGCGTTCACGGAGCACATGCGCAACGAACGCCGCCTCCTCGACGCCCTGACCGGCGACGAGGCCGCGGCACTGGAGCCACTGCTGACCGCATGGCTGGCGCGGGTGGAACCGCCACGCGGAGGCTGATCCCCACGGGCGGGGGCGAAGACCCCAGCCGACCGGGGCGAAGACCCCATCCAGCCGGGGCCAAGACCCCATCCGACCGGGGCGAAGACCTCAGCCGGCCGGGGCGTCCAGGCGGGCGAGCGCGGTGATGACGCGGTCGGCGATGTCCTCCGGCCAGGGGAAGGCGCGCGTCACGGCGCGCTGATGCGCCAGTCCGTGCAGGCCCAGCCACAGCGCGACCGCGTCGCTGGACGGATCGGTGCTGGTGGACCACCCGGCGGCGACACAGCCCGCGAGTTCGTCGACGAGGATCCGCATCGTGTCGGCGCCGAGTTCGGCGAGATCCGACGCGGTCAGGGAGCTGTCACCCAGGTCCGGCACCCAGAGGCCGCCGAACATCGTGCGGTAGCGCTCGGGATGGGTCCGGGCGAAGCCCAGATAGGCGTTGCACACGGCGTACAGCCGATCCCGGGGATCGGCGCCCACCCCTTCCAGCGCCGAGAGCAGGCTGTTGTGCAGTCCGGCGAACTCCCGCTGCACGACGGCGAGCATGATGGCCGGCTGATCCGGGAAGTGCGGGTAGATCGACGGGGCGGCGATTCCGACCCGCCGGGCGACCGATCGCAGGGTGATGGCCCGCTCGTCGCCCGCTTCGTCCAGCAGCTCCACCGCGGCGGCGACGATGTCCTCGCGCAGACGACCGCCCTCACCGCGGCGATTACGCGCACGGGCCCGCTTCGGCGCCTCCGGGGCCGCTTCTCCATTACTTTCCATGCCGTCACCTTACGCCGTGAAGTTTATGGGCGTATCCCTCTTGCGGACGCTCCAATTACGGCTGTAGCGTTACACCCGTAAGCAAACGACGCGAAGCCTTGAGGGGTAAAACCATGACCGCCAGTACCGTCACCACTCGCGCCACCGAGATCGTCCTGCCGGGCGCGGTCGAGCCGGAGGGTCTCGAGGTCCGCACCCGCGAACTGCCGGCGCCGGCCGCGGGCCAGGTCGTGCTGCGGATGGAGGCGACCGGGGTCGCCTTCGCCGAGCAGCAGATGCGGCGGGGGAAGTACTACGACCAGCCGCCGTTCCCCTTCGTGCCCGGCTACGACGTGGTGGGCACGGTCACCGCCACCGGGCCCGGCGTGGACGCCGCGCTCACCGGACGCCGGTTCGCCGCGGTCACCAAGACCGGTGCCTGGGCCAGCCACCTGCTCCTCGACGCCGTGGACCTGATGCCCGTACCCGGCGATGTGGACGCCGCGGCGGCGGAGGCGGTGCTCGTCAACGGGATCACCGCCTGGCAGATGCTGCACCGGCTGGCCGATGTCCGGCAGGGCGGGATCATCGTCGTCCTCGGCGCCAACGGCGGAGTCGGCTCCACACTCGTACAACTGGCCCGGCACGCGGGCATCACGGTGATCGGCACGGCCTCGCCCCGCCACCACGCCACCGTGCGCGAGCTGGGCGCGAGCCCCGTCGACTACCGAGACCCCGACATGTACGCCAAGATCCGGGAGCTCGCGCCGGACGGTGTGGACGCGGTCTTCGACCATGTCGGCGGCGCCGGAGTGGAGGAGTCCTGGCGGCTGCTGCGCCGAGGCGGAACGCTGGTCTCCTACGGCACGGCCGCGACGAAGGACGAGGAAGGCAGCTCGCAACTGCCGGTCCTGAAGCTGTTCGCGCGGTTGGCGGCGTGGAACTCCCTGCCCAACGGCAAGAGTGCGCACTTCTACAACTACTGGGCCGGCCGGCGCCGTCGGGCGGTGTGGCAGCAGCGGCTGAGCGAGGACCTCACGCAGGTGCTGCGGCTGGTGGCCGACGGCGCTCTCATCCCGCAGATCGCCGCGGAGATGCCCCTGACCGAGGCCTCCTCCGCGCTCGCGCTCGCCGAGTCCCGCACCGTCCTCGGCAAGGTCGTCCTCGTCCCCGGGACGTGACGGGATGCGCCTCGCCGCCGGCGGGGGCCGGGGACTGCGTGACGCGGCGCCCGTGACCACCGACACGGACCGGGGAGCGCCCGTCACCACCGGCGCCTCCCCGCAACGTGCCGGAACGCCCCCCGCCGCCGACGCGCCCCCGGGACAGGACAGCGCCCTCCATACCGCCGACGCGACGCCCGGGCAGAGCAATCCCCACCTCACCGCCGACACGACGCCCGGGCAGAACACCGCCCGCCTCACCACCGACACGACCCCCGGGCAGAACACCGCCCGCCTCACCACCGACACGACCCCCGGGCAGAACACCGCCCACCTCACCACCGACACGACCCCCGGGCAGAACACCGCCCACCTCACCACCGACACGACCCCCGGGCAGAACACCGCCCACCTCACCACCGACACGGCGCCGCCCCGCCGAGCTCACCGTCCGCGGAACCGTCGGGGCGAGGGCAATCATCTGCGCGCCGAGATCGTGGCCGCGGCGACCGATCTGCTCGATCGCGGCGACGAACGGGACGTCACCCTGCGCTCCGTGGCCCGGAGGGCAGGGATCACCGCCCCGTCGATCTACCCGCACTTCACCGGCCGGACGGCCATCCTGCTCGCCGTGGTCCGCGAGGCCTTCGCCGATCTGGCCGGCCGGCTCGGGGCGGCTGCGGACGCCGCCGGCGGCGACGCCGCGCAGCGCCTGCACGCCGCCTGCCACGCCTACCTCGATTTCGCCGCCGCCCACCCGGAGCGTTACCGCGCCATGTTCGGTGAACGCGCCAACCCTGTCGCCGTCACCGACGGCGGCGACGCCGGAGACGATCTGGCGTCCCTCGGCGCGGACGCCCTGAAGGTCCTCACGCTCGGCCTCACCGACTGCGTCGCCGCCGGACATTCGACCAGCAACGACCCGTGCGCCGACGCGATCGCACTCTGGCTCGGACTGCACGGGCTCGCCCACCAACGCGCCATATCCCGCGCCTTCCCCTGGCCCGCCGGTCTCGTACGTCCCTTCGTGGCCTCGCTGTCCCACCTCGACACGGCAGCGGGTGGCCCGCCCCCTACCCCCGGCTGAGCCTGGGGCTCAGCCCCAGGCCAGGGCCCAGACCCAGCCCGTCTACACAAGTCGCCCGAAAACCAAGTGAGTTCACGGCCGTGAACTTGCTCTCGGCCCCACCCCGGAGGTTCCCGCCATGCCCGCCACCGCACCTGCCCCCGTCGCACCGTTCGCCCCCGGATCCACGCCCACCCGGCGTCCCGCGACCCCGACCGCGACCGCGAACACGACCGAAGTCGACAACCGCGCCACCTACGTCAGCTTCGGACTCGCCTATGTGCTCGGCCACGGCAGCGCCGCGGTCTCCCGGGGCAGCACTCCCCTGCTCGACCTGCCGGACTGGCTGCCGATGACACTCCTCGGGATCGGCCTCGCCGCCGGAACGGTCCAGGCGACCGTCGCGGCCCTGCGCGCCCAGCGCGCCACGACCGGCGCCGACGACATCCTGTCCGGCAAACTGCTCGGCGCCGCCTGGGTCATCGCCTTCGGCGCCCTTTTCCTCGCCATCACCGGCCTGACGAACAGCCTCGATCTGCCCGACCTGCAGTCCATGCTCTGGCCCACCGGCTCCGGACTCGTCGTCGGCCTGCTCTACCTCGCCGAAGGCGCCGCCCGCCGCAACCTGCTGCACTACGGCCTCGGCACCTGGCTCGCCCTGACCTCGACGGCGGCACTGCTCTTCGGCACCCCCGGCCTCTACTGGGTCCTCACCATCGCCGGTGGCGGCGCCTACGCCCTGGCGGCGATGCTCGAACGCCGCCGCCTCGCGTGACGGACGGCCGCGACGCGGGCTCAGTGGCCGGTGAGCAGCCCGGCGTCGTGCGCCAGGACGGCGGCCTGGACGCGGTTGGCGCAGCCGGTGCGGGTGAGGATCCGGCTGATGTGGGCCTTGACCGTACCGGCGCTCAGATACAGCTGATCCGCGATCTCCGCGTTGGAAAGGCCCGTGCCCAGCAGCCGCAGCACATCGTGTTCGGCCGGGGTGAGTACCCCGGTCCGGCGCAGCGCGGTCTCGGTGTTCCGGCCGGACTTCACGTGTCGTTCCAGCAGCTGCCGGGTGATCCTGGGTGCCAGTACCGGTTCGCCTTCGGCGGCGCGTTGCACGGCGCGGATCAGTTCGGCGGGACCGGTGTCCTTCAGCAGGAATCCGCTCGCTCCGGCCCGCAGGGCTCGCGTCACGCTCTCTTCCTCACCGAACGCCGTCAGCATCACGACGCAGGTGCGGGGTGAGAGCCGGGTGATGTCCTCGGCGGCGGCGATCCCGTCCCGGCCCGGCATCTGGATGTCGAGCAGGGCCACGTCGATGTCCTGGGCACGGCAGGCCGCGGCGGCCTCACGACCGTCGCCCGCCTCGGCGACCACCCGGATGTCCTCGGCGTTCTCCAGGATCAGCCGGATTCCCGCGCGCATCAGCGCCTCGTCGTCGGCGACCAGGACTCGGATCATCAGCTCATCTTAGGGCCGCGTAGACAAGCAGGGCGCCGAGGAAGACGGCCGTGGGGAGGATGACGAGCAGTGTCACGCAGCCCGATCCGAGGACTCGCGGCCAGGTCAGGATCTCGTCCGGCAGAGGAGCTCGGGCCCCTCTCTGTTCACCACCGTCGGCCTGCCGCCGTCCCGGTCCAGGAACAGGGAGGGGCTCAGCGGGGAGCGTTTCCGCCGGCTCGACGAATCCCGGGGGCTCACTCCCCCGGAGGGGCAGCCAGGCCGCGACGCGGAAGCCACCGTCCGTCAGGGTGCCCGACCGGAACGTGCCACCGAGCAACGAGATCCGCTCCTGACAGGCGGCCAGACCGCTGTGAGTCCCGCCGCGGGAGTGGCCACCGATGTCGGGTGCCCCGTTGGTGACGGACACTTCGACAGCGCTGTCCGTGCTCCGGACCACCACGGTGGTGGGCGCGCCGGACGCGTGTTTCAGTACGTTCGTCAGGCCCTCGCGGACCACCCGGTGGATCGCCTGTCGCGTGCGCGGAACGACGTCGGCGGTGTCGGGAACGGACCAGTCCAACTCGACTGAGCCGCCTGTCCGTCTGGACTCCTCCACGAGGGCGGCGATGTCCTCACGCGTTCCCCTCTCGTCGCCGGACCGGCCCGAACTGCGCGCCCCGTCCGTCCCATCCGCCCAATCGGTCCGATGCGCCCGGTCGGCGAGGTCCTTGTGCCGCAGGACACCGAGGATCTCTCGCAGTTCCTCCATGGCCGTACCCGCCGTCGTACGGAGCAGCTCGGCCTGTCCGGCGAGGGCGGGTGCCTGCCGTGCGGCGCCGAGTTCGAGCGCCCCGGCGTGCACCGAGATCAGGCTCAGCCGGTGGCCCAGGAGGTCGTGCATCTCTCCCGCGATCCTGGTCCGTTCCTCCAGCCGGGCCGTCGCGGCGGTCAGCGCACGGGCCTGTTCCAGATAGGCGTTGCGTTCCCGCAACAGACGGACGAGGGGCCGCCGCCGCCCCAGCAGGGTGCCGGCCAGAGCAGGAAGCAGCAGGAGCAGCACCGCCGAGACCGCACTCTCGGCCAGGAGCGGCAGCAGCCCCCCGGGCCGGACCAGGGCGCGGGCCAGGGTCAGGACGACGACACCCGCGCAGGCCGCCCCGACGAACCGCCACACACGCCGCGACGGTTCGATACGGCGGGCGGCGGACAGGACGACCAACGGCGCCACGGCCAGGGTCCACACGTTGTCCCCCACGACCAGGACCGAGGAGGCCAGGACGGCGACGCCCGGACGGCCGCGGCGGGCGGGAACGATCAGCGCCGCCCACAACGCCTCCAGGACGGCAGGGGCCACCCGGTGCGGGGGCGCCAGCAGCAGCGGAACCAGGCCAACGGCTGCCACCAGGGCGCACAGGAGCGTCTCGGCCACGACCGTGCGACGCCCGGCGGCCTGTACCGCGGACCATGTCTCCGCCACTTCACGGCGCGACCGCCCCGCCGCATCGGCCGCCGCGCGCTTCAGGCGTACGCCGGCTCCGCGGCCCGGGAGTCGGGTGTCTCCGGTCGCACGACTCATGGTCCCCCTCCGCTCCGCCTCGGGATCCTCCCCGGTGCGAACGGTAGCCGTGGTGGTCGCCACCCCTCGGGCCCGGGGGATCATGCACCCAGCCGGAGGTCCAGCTCCGCCCGCAACCCGGCCACGTCCACCTGGTCGGCGGCCGGCAGCTGGGCGAGCACGGCACCGGCCCCCACTCCGGCACCCGCACCCGTCGCCGGCTCGTCGAGCAGTGCGGACAGCAGGTGGACCGTGCCGACCGTGGGCGACCCGTGCTCGGCGGCGGACAGCTGAGCCGCCGCCATGGCCCGCTCGGCGGCGGCGGACCGTCGCACGCGGCTGCTGAGGGGCGCGTCGGGGGACAGCTCCGCCGAGGCCCCCCGGACCAGTGCCGTCTGCCGTACGCCGTGCCGGCGCAGCAGGTCCGGAGCGGAGTTGGCGTGCTCCAGAGTCCCGGGAAGCGAGCGGCCGGCCACGGACAGCGCCCGGTCGAGCGCCAGCGTCCCCAGCAGGAGATCCACCGGCTCGACCACGGCACGCCCGCACCGGGCCGCTTGCCGCATGGCCTCGACGGACACCGCGAACAGAACCGGTGAGCCGTTCACGGCGCTTCCGGACGTCCATGAAGTCAGCGCGCGGGTGAGGCGGTTACCGCTCCTGCCCAGCAGACCGGCCCGGCGCAGAAGAGTGACGCCGCGGGATTCCGGCCCCTCGGTCTCGGCGGCGGCGCCCGCGTCCAGGCGGTCGAGCGCGGACGACGCGGACGCCACATCCAGCCGTCGCAGCAGCAGCGCTTCCCGTGCCCTGGTGTCCGGCAGGTCCAGCAGCGCACGGGCCACGTGGCGGCAGCGCACGGAGATCGTCCCTTCGGCGCGGGCCGACCCGAGCGCGAGCAGGAGGCACGCCCGCAGGGCAGCGCTCATCTCGATCCGCGCCGAGCCGCTGTCCGCCGCCGAACCGTCCGAGGCCGTGGCAGTACGCCACCGGGCCTCACGCCAGGCGGCATCCACCTCGCACACGTCGGCGTCCTGGGCTTCCGCGGCGGCGCCTGGTCCGTCCGGCGTGCCGGGTGCCTCGTCACCGCTCACCCAGCCGCAGCCCGACCGGCCGGAGACCAGACCGCTGAGCGATCCGGCCTTCCGCATGCCCGGGGCGATCGAGGCACCGGCGTCCGTGTCCCCCATCACGAGCTCGGCCAAGAGCGTGTCCGTCCCCACGACGGCCAACTCCCGCCGTTCCGCGTGGCGCAGGGCTGCCACGAGGAGCTCCACGACATCCGGCTCGAACTCGGTGGTCGCCCCGGTCACGGCTGTCCGGCCGGCGGTACGGACGGATGCGCGGTCAGCTGTTCGGCCGGCTGGCTTGGTCGTCCCTCGCGGTCCCATGAACGTTCCCCTCACTGCGTGGTGGCCTGGTCCGAACGACGCTAGGCGTGCACATCACGCCGCCGCGTCTGCCGATCGGCCGGACTCCCCGTCCGATCGGCCGGACTCTCCATCCGATCGGCCGGACTCTCCATCCGAGATCGGCGGACGGTCGACGCGGGAGGCCCCCGGTGGTTCACCGCGCAGGAAGAAACCTCAGGCGGTCATACCTGCTCGTCCAGGCCGTACGCACGCTTCCGGCCCGCGCCCGCTCAGGCCGCAGTCACCCAGGTCGCGCCCACCCCTGCCGCGCCCACCCGGGCCCCAGTCACTCGGGCCCACGCGACCGCAGGATGCCCTCGACACCTTGCAGGAAGGTTTCGCAGACCAGGTCCGCGTCGGCGAGACAGCCGGCTGCCATGGCGCCGTCCCGGAGCATGACGAGGTGCCGGCCGGCCGCGTCCGCCGGGACGAATCCGGCCTCCGCCATCAGCTCCGTGACCGTGTCCAGGAACCACTGCCGGTGGGCCAGCACGGCCTGGTGGATCGGGTGGGCGGGATCGGGGTACTCGGCCGCCGCGTTCAGAAAGGCGCATCCACGGAACCCGGGCGACCTGATGCCCTCGGCGATGGACCGGCTGACGGCCCGGACCCTGTCGGCCACAGGCTCACCGCTCGCGACGGCGGCCCCGACCTGCGCCCGGATCCCCTGGTCGGCCTGGTCGAGATAGGCGAGGACGAGCTCTTCCTTGCCCGCGAAGTGCCGGTACAGCGTCGCCCGGGTCACCTGCGCCTCCGTGATGATCCGGTCGACGCCGACGGAGTGGATTCCCTCGGAGTAGAAGATCCTCGTCGCCGTACCGAGCAGCCTGGCTCGCGCCTCGGACGTGCTGCCGCCATCTGTGTCCCGACTCATGGGCCCGAGGCTACCAAACCGATGAGGGAGAACGTTCGGTCTTGACAGCGGTCGCGGAGCCCCTTTAGATAGATAGGAGACCGAACGTTCTCCCTCACCTCATTCCAGACCGGAAGGCACTCCCATGGACGCCCTCGTCGACACCTCCCACGCCGCCCGCACCACCTCCGGCGGCGCTCCCGCCGCCCTGCGGAAGCTGTATTTCCTGCGCTTCGCGTTCGCCGCCGTATGGGCCGGACTGCTGTTCGCGACCGCCGACACGCTGGGACCGCTGAGCGCGACCCTGCTGGTGATCTATCCCCTGTTCGACGTGGCGTGCGCCGTCGTCGACGTCCGGTCGGCCCGCACGCTCGGCGGCCCCGTCCGCGGCCTGTACGCGAACATCGCACTGAGCACCCTCACCGGCATCGGCCTCGCCGTCGCCGCCACGTCCGGCATCCCGGCGGTCCTGCGCGTCTGGGGCATCTGGGCCGTCACCGCGGGCATCGTCCAGCTCGTCGTCGGCGCCGTCCGACGCCGGCTCGGCGGCCAGTGGGCGATGATCATCAGCGGCGGCATCTCCACGCTCGCCGGCGCGTCCTTCTTCGCACAGGCGGGCAAGGACGGCGCCACCCTGAGCAATCTGGCCGGTTACGCCTTCCTCGGAGGCGTCTTCTTCCTCGTCTCCGCCCTCCGCCTCAAGCGCACCGGCACGGACGCCTGACGTATGACCCCCGGAGTGCCGGCGGAGCCGTCCCAGGACCGCCGGCCGGACCCGAGCGTGTGCCGCCGGGTCCGGCCGACGCCCCCGGGGCGGCTCCGATCAGCGGTCCCCTCAGCTCCTCGACGACAGGGGCGCCCAGGTGTACCGGACGCGCACGCCCTGGTCGTGGAGCCAGGCGGCCTCGCGGTGCCGGAGTTCGCGCGCGGACTCCGGGGCGATGGCGCTGGGCCAGCGGACGAGTACCGCGGCGACGTGCCCCGTCTGCACCAGCTGCCGCACCCGCCGCCACCCCCTGCGCCGGGCCGGGTCGGGCTCACCGAACGTATCGGTGACGACCTCGGCGATCGTCAGCCCTCGTTCCTCGGCGAACGTCCGGCCTTCTGTCTGCGCACGCTGCGAGGCTTCCCGGGACGCGCCCGGGGTTCGGTCGGCACACACGTACAGCACGACTGGAGAAGCGGTTTCAACGTGGGGAGTCATGGCCGCCTTCTGTGAACGGATCGGGGAGGAGAGGAAGGGGTCCGCCGCGCGAAGGGGATACGGCGGGCCTTGTTCGGCGTCGTCCGGCTTCCGCGGCTTCAGGGGTGTGCCGTCAACTCCGCCCAGACGACCTTGCCTTCGGCCCACGTAGAGCGTGCGGAGCCCCAGCTGTCCGCCAGTTGCGAGACGAGGAACAGCCCTCGCCCGTTCTCCTCGCCGGGGCCGGCTCGGTGCTCGGGCGGGCGGACCGGGGTACTGCCCTCGTCGTGCAGTTCGATACGCAGGCGCCGCTCGTCACCGGTCAGCGTGAGTCCGCACAGGACACGGCCGCTGCCGGTGTGGAGCACCGCGTTCGTGGTCAGCTCGGAGACCAGCAGCACCGCGTCGCAGCACGTGTCGCCGGGCACCTTCCAGGCCTGGAGCCGCTCACGCACGGTGTCGCGGGCCGCTCTCGCGCTGGTGCGCAGGGCGGGCAGGCCGAACCAGTACTCCCGGCGCGACGCGTCCCCGGCTAAGACGGGAGTCGCGGCCGTAGCCGATGGCGTGGACAGAGTCACGGATGTCGCCTTCCAGCGCCATTCGGGGCGGGGCGCGGTGTGTGGGGGGTGAGGGACTGCAACTCGAGCGGTGAGATGCGTACGCCGAGGCAGCGCCCGGCGGCGGGGTGCTGTACCGACGACGGCATCGACATCACGCACCTCTCCGGACCGGATCCTGCTGTCACTGCTGCGACTTGACCTCTCACACATCCACTATGCGCGCGATAGAGCACACGCTGCAACCGACTCCCTGATAATTTCAGCAGCTCTGGTATCACCCTGGCGCCAACATCAAATCACTGTAAGAATGCTGTTGTTGACGGTTCTTCAGGAGGTTGGGCGTGAGCGAAGCCCGTTCCAGCGCCAGCGCGCCGACGGTCCTGCGCATGATCCTCGGCCGTCGGCTGCAGGACATGCGGCTCGGCGCCGGTGCCTCACTGGAGGACGCGGCGAAGGCACTGCGCGTGAAGTCGCTGACGATCCGCCGGCTGGAGAAGGCCGAGGTCCCGCTGAAGCCTCTCTACGTGGAGAAGCTCCTGGAGACCTTCGGAGCGGACCGCCAGGAGATCGACGAGTTCGTCGAACTGGCCGAGCAGGCCAACGAGCCCGGCTGGTGGCACTCCTATCGCGATGCCGTTCCCAGTTGGTTCACCGCCTACGTCAGCCTGGAGACCGACGCCAAGACCCTGCGCACGTACGAGCCCCAGTACGTCTCCGGGCTTCTGCAGACCCCTGACTACGCGCATGCCGTGCTGCGCGGCGGGCTGCCGAACGGCAGCGAGGAAGAGCTCACCCGACGCGTGGAGCTGCGGCTGCGCCGCCAGAGCCTGCTGGAGCGGGAGGACGCCCCCACGTTGTGGGTGGTCATGGAGGAAGCCGTCCTGCACCGGGTGGTGGGCGGCCCCCAGGTGATGCGAGAGCAGATCGAACGACTCCTGGACGTCTCGGAGCGCGCGCACATCAGCCTCGACATCGTGCCGTTCACCGCGGGCGCCCATGTCGGAGCGTGCGCCCCGTTCACCTACTTCCGGTTCGAGGAACCCGAGCTGCCCGACATCGTCTACAGCGAACTCCTGTCCGCCTCCGTCTACCTGGACCAGCGCGCCGACGTCGTCTCCCATCTCGAGGCACATTCCCGCATGGCGCTGCTGACGTCGTCCGACGACAGCAAGGCGCTCTTGAACCGCATGCGCAAGGAGTACTCATGACGATCACCGACGAGGGCGTCTACAACGGTATGCCGGCCCGCAATCTCGGGGACCAGGGATGGGAGCGTCCCTGGAGCGGGCCCAACGGCGGTCAGTGCGTCGAGACGAAGCAACTCGCCGACGGCCGCGTGGCCATGAGGCAGTCCACCGACCCGGCAGGGCCGGCACTGATCTACACACCGGAGGAGATCGCCGCGTTCGTCCGGGGGGTCAAGGAGGGCCTGGCCGATCACCTGGCCACCGGGTGATCCGACGGTGAGCAGAAGGGACGACGGCAACCCGTCCCGTCCCTGGCCCGCGGGCCGTCAGACACACATACGAAAGGGAGAACATGACCACCAGGCAGGCCGGCCAGGACCTCGACACGAGCAAGGCGCACTCGGCCCGGATGTACGACTACTTCCTCGGCGGGAAGGACCACTTCGAGATCGACAAGGAGGCGGCCCTGGTCGCCGCCCAGGCCCACCCCGGCATCTACGTGACCGCGCGCGAGAACCGGGCGTTCATGCACCGGGCCACCCGGGTCCTGGCGCAGGAGCACGGCATCCGCCAGTGGCTCGACATCGGCACGGGCATCCCGACCGAGCCCAACCTGCACCAGGTCGCCCAGTCCGTCACGCGCGACGCCCGCGTCGTGTACGCGGACAACGACCCGCTCGTCCTCAAGTACGCCGAACGCCTCATGCGCAGCACCACCCAGGGACGCACGGCGTACGTCCAGGCCAGCGTCACCGACCCCGATGCGCTGATGAGCGCCGTGGAGGACGCGGGGGTCCTGGACTTCGACCAGCCCATCGCCCTCTCCCTCAACGCGCTCATGCACTTCATCACCGACCCGCACGACCCGTACGCCATCGTCCGCCGACTGCTCGACCCGCTCCCGGCGGGCAGCGCCCTCGCCATGAACCACTGCACGCCCGACTTCGACCCCGTCACCTGGAACAAGGTCGCGGAGGTCTACACGAAGTCCGGCTCTCCCGTGCAGTTCCGTTCACACAGCGACGTCCGCCGCTTCTTCGACGGACTGGACCTGGTCGACCCCGGCATCTGCTGCTGCCACCGCTGGCGCTCCGAGCCGACGCCGGGCGCGGAGGACATCGCGGACGCGCAGATCAGCCTGCTGGCGGGCGTAGGAATAAAGCGCTAGCGCCCCGCATGGAGGGCGCCTGTCGAGGGGGGCGCAACGGGCGGCCGCACCCGAAGCGGCTACCCGGCAGTGCCCGGGTAGCACCGCACACCGTGGCCCCCGGAACGGGCCCGCAACCGAGGCACCCCCGAAGCACAACGCACGAAGCACGAGCACGAAGCACAAAGCACAAAGCACCCAGAGTCACTCCCGAAGCGCTAGTCCCTAATCCCTCATCCCTAATCCCTCATCCCTAATCCCTCTACCTCCGCCGTCAATTCATTCAATCGCCGGACGTCTGCTGTCGATCCGGCAGCTGGGCCGTCCCGGCGGCTTCGGCCTCGGCCTTCGCGTCGCTCACCGCGGCGGCGGCCTGCTTGGCAACCTCGTCGGCAGCCGCGGACGCATTCAGCGAAAGAGCCGAACCCGCCTCGAGCTCCGACACCCCGGCCTCGCCCGACGTGTCGGCGGCGGGTGGTGCTTCCTCGCCCTCCGCGGACGGAGGAGCCCCCGTCTTCGAATCATCACCGAACGCGCCGGTGACGGTACGAATCGCCTCGGTCAGCTCACCGGGGATCACCCAGAACGTGTTGTTCTCGCTGCTCGCCAGATGCGGGAGCGTCTCCAGGTACTTGTAGGCCAGGACCTTCGGGTCGGCGTTGTTGCGATGCACGGACTGGAAGACGAGCTCGACCGACTTCGCCTCGCCGTCAGCCCGCAGGATCATGGCCTGCTGCCTGCCCTGCGCTTCCAGGATGTCCTTCTGCTTCGTGCCCTCGGCGGTGAGGATCTTGGCCTGCCGATCACCTTCGGCGTGCAGGATGGCCGCGCGCTTGTCACGCTCGGCCCGCATCTGCTTCTCCATCGCCTCTTTGATGGTGTTCGGTGGATCAATGGCCTTGATCTCGACCCGGTTGACCCGGATACCCCACTTTCCGGTCGCGTCGTCGAGGACGGCGCGAAGCCGGGCGTTGATCTCCTCACGCGAGGTGAGCGTGCCCTCCAGATCCATACTGCCGATGACGTTACGCAGTGTGGTCACGGTGAGCTGGTCGATCGCCTGCAGATAGTCGGCGACCTCGTAGGCCGCCGCCCGCGGATCGGTGATCTGGTAATAGAGCACGGTGTCGATGTTCACGACGAGGTTGTCCGCGGTGATCACCGGTTTGGGGTCGGACGAGTACACCTGCTCACGCACGTCGAGTTTGGTGTTGACGCGGTCCGCAACCGGCAGGACGAAATTCAGCCCTGGTTGCAGCGTGCGTCGGTATCGGCCGAAGCGCTCGATGTTGTAGCGGCGCGCCTGCGGAACGATCCGCACAGTGGCGGCCACGAGAAAGACGACGACGATGGCCGCCACAAGAATCGGGATGACAAACGGATCCACGCTTCCTCCCTCGCTACGTGTTCAGCCGATCACAAGTCGATCACGGCAGAAGCTCGCGGGGGTACACGACAGCTGTAGCTCCCTCGATCTCCATGACGTCCACCAGCGCTCCCACCGGGATCACATGGCTTTCGTCGAGAGCGCGAGCGGACCATTCCTCGCCGGAGATCTTGATCAGACCGTGTGTCGCCGTGACCTCCTGCATGACCTCGGCCCGCTTGCCGAGCAGCGCATCGCTGCCCTCATGAGTGAGGGGTGACTGCGCCATACTCCGCAGCGCGACAGGCCGCACGAGCACGAGGCCCGCGACCGCCGCCACTCCGAGCGCCACAAGCTGACCCACGACACCAACGCCCAAACCGGCCACGACGGCCGCGACCAGCGCGGCGCCGGCCAGCAACCCGAGAACCAACGTCAGGGTGAAGAACTCCGCGACACCGAGTGCCGCGGCGGCGAGCAACCATGCGAGCCACGACATCGAATCAGCCTCCCCAATGGGGTCTACCCGTTTCCTACCCCCCGAGGCAGGGCCGGAACCACGAGCCCCGCCACTGAGCCGCGCTCGGTACGCATTCGCGGGTCCACGACCCCTGTGCATATGGATGAGGCTGTCGCATACGAGAAGGGGCCCGACCTCGGAAGGCCAGACCCCTTCTGATCAGCATGTTTGCCAGGTCAGCGAAGCAGCGCTCAGCCACCGCCTACACGTTGAAGCGGAATGTCTGAAGCCAGATCCTGACCTGCGGCGGAGCCCCCTCCAGGGCTCTGAACTGGGATTTACTGGTTGGCACGTGTTGGCTCCCGGCGGCCGTTTACGGGTGTCCTGCGGACTGGCTGCGGACTGGCCGGGCACCCCAGGCAGAGAAATGCATGGCTCACCGGCGGGGCCTCCAAGGAGACTGCGCAGGTGAGCAACTCCTACCCCTGCCCGTGCTGCGGACACCGCGTGCTGGACGCGATGCCCGGCTCGTACGAGATCTGCCCCGTCTGCTTCTGGGAGGACGACGGGGTCCAGTTCCGCTGGCCGACCATGGCCGGCGGGGCGAACAAGGTCTCCCTGATCGAGGCCCAGCGCAACTACCAGGACTTCGGCGCCTGCGACCAGCACGGCCGGCGGTACGTCCGCCCGCCGAGCGAGGACGAACTGCTCGACCCCGCCTGGCGCCCCACCGACCTGACGCGCGACTCCTTCGAGGACTGGGGAGCCGAGGACCGCGTTCCGTGGCCTGATGACCACTCAGTGCTCTGCTGGTGGCTCCCCAGCTTCTGGCGCCGCGACCACCCGGCGTCATGACCACCCACATCGAGAGGCTCGCCCAGCAGCTCGACGGCGAGTCCTACGACGCCCGCGCTGAACTGATCCACATCGGATCCGTCGCCACCCCCGCCATCCTCGACGCCCTCCCCTCCCTCGGGGGCTTCGGGCAGCTGACCGCCATCGAGGTCTTCGAGGAAGTCGCCGACCCCCGCTGCGGCCCCGCCCTGATCACCCTGCTCGACGGCGACAACCCCACCGTCCGGCACTGGGCGGCCTCGGCCCTGGCGAGCTTGGAGATCGAGGACGCGATTGAGCCCCTGCGCCGCGCCTACCGCGTCTGCCTGGAGCGGCGGACTCCACCCGACGAGTCCGAACCCGTCGCCATCCGCTGGGCCCTAACTGATCTCGGCGCCCGCAGCCCCGTCGTCCCCTCCCTGACCGCCCGCCTGCAAGCCGGTACCGGACCGGACAGCCCCGGCTGGCCCTCGGCCCACTTCGCGGAGATCATCGACGACCTGGCCGACCACTCCCAACTGGTCCTCTACTCCCAGTTCTGGCGAGTGGACGCCAGCCAGACGTACGGCGTCTCCGGCACCGGCCTCGACTGGCAGCTCGACTGGACCGCGCCCTGGGAGCACCTGGTCGAGGAAGCCCGCGCCTGGTCCCTCCTGGAAGCCACCGAAGCCCCCGCCGCCGACAATATCTTCGTTGCCCCCACCTGGATAGACCGTACCGACTTGTGCCCCGAGAGGTGACCGATGCCATCCCAGCACCCCGAGGAGACCGGCTACGGCAGCGGCGGCAAGGAACCAAAGCCTGCAGGACTTCGTCGCAACGGCTGCAACCAACCGCGCACGCCGTTACTGCCGATCGCCCCGGAAAGCTGGAGCTACAACGGCCCCAGAACCTCCGCACAATCAAGGGCGAGGCGTCCGATGCTTCCGGCTTCACCAGGGGATCGGATCAAGGAATAGATGAAGAGCCCAGCGGCGACCAACCCGTGAAGAACCCTGACGTACGTGTCAGTGTTGAAGCTCCATGGGCTGCGGAGAAGTGCCTTGTTCAGCATGAAGACCTCAATGGCCACGCCAACGATCGTGGCGCATGCCGTGTAGACCATCACCCACCATATTGAAGGTCCAGGCTCAGCCTCGAACACAAGTTGCAGACTAGTGCCACCTACAAGCAAGGGCACCGGGGCAAGTAGATAGAGCAGAACCGTGATCGGGATGTGCCACGGCCCCATATAGAAGACATACTCGCCATCGTCGTCCTCGTCATCACCCTGAACCGCCTCCCGAAGGCGAGATGCCGCGGGGTCAAAGTGGTAGTGGTTCTGAACGAAGTGCTGATCTCTACCCGCCTGATGCACTTGGGCGGCATCGGAGGCATCGGCCCACATCGACCAGGGCTCGTTCATCTCTCCGTCATGACGGGGCGGAGTCACGACTGGGTGATCTTCTGGTCGCGCCCGGCCTGGAACACCTGCCCGTTGCCGCTCGCATGGGCAGTCATATTCAGTGAGGGGCGGGGACCGCTGGTGTTCTGTTGCTCGAGCACTGCGTTGAGCTGCCTGAGGTCGTCAATGGCATGCGGCTGTGCTACGAGTAATCCGAGCAAGTACCCGTTCCATGCAGCGACGAGTGCGGCGCGCGTGTGTTCATCACCCGCTTGTAGAGCGCCGACGAGAACCCTACGGTTCTCCTCGAAGTCCTCATGGATCGCTTCGGCGGACTCGGGCCGAAACCGTTGCCAGAGCGCTACGACGCCGTCCCTCGCGCGCTGCCAGCCATCCGTGGCCATCGCCGAAACGATGGCGGTGCCAGCCGCACCGGCGACTGCGACGATCTGCGGGTCCACACATTCCCCCTGAAGACGCGGGATGATCTCGTGAGTCCTCTTGCTGTCGTGACCTAGGGGCACGTACAGCAAGCCATCAGCTATAGCACACAGTTGACGACTCGCTACAGGCCTGTTGTCGCCGTCACGCGGAGCGGGCCGTGCCCCAGGCCGTTCTGGAGAACCCGGATGCTGGACCGTGATCCCCCCGAGGAGGTCCCGCTCTCCCATATCCCCGAGGGTGCTTCATGGCCCGCTCGTCGCGGCTGCACGACCAGCTGGAAGCACTCGACCGGCACGCCGTCCGCGCGATCGCCACCGCGAATTCGCTGACAGGTTCGTCGTTCCTCGATCTGCTGCGGATTCTGCGCGCGCACGACTTGGACGCCCACGCACAGGCCTCTGATCGAGCCAGCCCCCGAGCACCCGGACCTGGGCAAGGTGATGACGCACACGAACCTGCTGAAGCACCTGCGCACTGCGGGCGAGGCCGAGGCCGCCGACCGCTTCGAAGCCACGGTCTCACCGAGCCGCCCGAACCTGCTCACCCCCGGCGCTGAGCCGACGACACGCCCCGCGCCTCGCCGCGCGCACGGGGCGCGCAACTCAGGCAGTCACAACACATCTTCTGTCATGTCCAGACGGCGCCTGCACGGCACTTTATGAATGGTTGCGGCAGGGGGCTGTCAGTGGCGCGCTGCATGCTAGGGCGAGCCGAGACCAAGGGGGATGCACCACATGGGTGGAGTCGATACGGCACGGGGAATGGGGTTCCAGACAGCGTGCGCCATTCTGCAGCTCATCCGCACCACCGAGGAGTACCCGGAAGCCGAGATCTTCCGGGTGGAGGGCGCCGACGAGGCCATCGACTTCGAGGTACGCGACGCGCAGGGGCGGCCGCTGCTGCTCGCGCAGGCGAAGACCCGCGTCGAGCCGGGATCATGGTCCGGCCCGGAGCTGGTGCGGCTGGCCCGCCGGTGGGGGGCCGCCGATCCCGGCGCCACGGCAGTGCTGCGGTTTCTCTCGGACGCCCCCGTGCACCCGTCGGGCCAAGCCCTGCGGGACGCGGTAACGAGGGCCCGGGCAGTGCCGGACCCCAACCGGTGGCTGGCTGAGTGCGAGGATGAGGTGCCGGCCTCGGTGGGACTCACCTTCGAGGACCACAAGTTGCTGCGACGACTGGAGATCGAGACCCGGATCGGCCCATGGGAGCAGATCCTCGACCAGGCCCGGCTGGAGCTGCTGCGACTGTCCCCCGTTGCCGTAGCGGCAGCCGAGGTCGACGGCACCGTCGATGCACTGTTCGTGAAGATGTTCCAGTGGTCCGGGGACCGTCGGCTCGCCCAGCGCACGGTCCAGCTGGACGAGCTTCCCCGGATCCTGCGAGGCCGCCGGGGCACACTCGAGGCAGGCGCGGACGCGCCGCCCGGGCCTAGCCGAGCGCTGTTCCGCGACGTCCCCTCGGCCGCCGGCGTGCGTGGCCGAGACCGCGAGCTGACGGCTCTCAGGGAGCGGTTCCTGGGGGAGCCCGATGCGGGAATGGTCCGAGCTGTGGTGTCCGGCCTCGGGGGATTGGCAAGTCGAGCATCGCCCGGCTGTACGCCCATCGGTACCGACACACGTACGAGTTCGTTTGGTGGATCCCATCCGACACCCGGGAGTACGTCCTTGCCGCATACCGACGAATGGTCACCGAGGAGCAGCAGGAGGTCGGGACGGGGGCCGAGGAGGAGATCATCGCCCAGGTCGGCGTTCGCCTGGCGAACCTCGGCCCCCGTCTGCTGCTGGTCTACGACAACGTCGCGGACCGGCAGCATCTGCATGGGCTGCTGCCCTCCTGCGACGGCGCGCATGTACTTGTCACCACCCGTGACTCAGCCTGGGGCGCGGCGGACGGCGGACTGGCTGTCGAACGGATGACGGCCGACGAGGCCACCGCCTGGGCCGGGGAGCGGCTGCCTGCGATCTCCGACACTGAGGTGACCACGCTGGTCGACGCAGTGGAAGGTATCCCGCTCGCCATCGCCCAGGCCACCGGCTACATCGCGGCGACCCAGTGCCCGGTCGACACCTACCTGGCGGAACTCGCTCAATCCCGAACCCGGTTGCTCGATGATTCCGGATTCGTGCCGCTCGACTATCGGCAGGGTGTGACGCTGACAGCGGCGGTGGCCCTGAGCGTGAGGAAGGTGCTCGATCAGGCGCTGCGGGCATCCGAGGGAACGGGACAGCATCTCGCCGCGGAACTGCTCGCCCGATGCTCCCTGCTCGCACCGGACTCCATTCCGCTCCATCTCGCGACACTCGACCTTCCGGCCGGATCTGCCGTCTACGGTGCCGTGGCAGAGCTGCGCAGATTCTCCTTGGTCGACCCTCGAGACGGCGTACTGGCGATCCACCGCATAGTCCAGGAGGTCATCCGCGCGATGCTGGACGGCGATGCCGTGAACGATATGCAGGGTCGCTTCCAGTACGAGCTGGTGAGGCAGCTAGTGGAGTGCCAGAAGCAGCACACCTGGACGGAGGCCGCGGTCCTGATCGAGCACGCAGTTCATGTCGCGCACAACGTCCGGAACAGCGGCTCCGGGAACGGCAACACCGTCGCTCTGTTGGCCAATGTGGCTGGAGCCATCATGAACGTACAGAGCGATCTCCTGCGCAGTGAGGGATTGTTGCGCGAAGCGTTGGAGATCGCGGAGGAAAGAGACGTGGACAATCCGGTCTACCGCCGAGCCGCGACAACAGGCACGCTAGCTCAATGCCTGCTAAATCAGTCAAGGTTTGAGGAGGCGGCGAAGGCCGCGCGGACCAGCTGGACCCTCCTGGAAGGCATGGATTCACTCGGCGCGGAGGGAGTGGAGCATCTCCTCTTGGCCCACGAGTCCGACATGCGCGCGGCCGTTGCTCAGGACCGGTTTGCCGATGTCGCTCGCGCCAGCACTCGGATCGAAGAGGTGCTGCGGCGCGAGGAAGTGCCGCCTGCGACCGTCCTGCGAACTCGGCTGCAACAAGCGCAGGTGCTGGTGTGGATCCAGTACTGGGACAGCGCGGCAATGGTCATCAGCCAGGCCAGAGCCGAGGCTCCGACAGAGGCCGAGACGAACACGGACCTGCATTTCCTGGACGCCACCATCAAAGCTTCCACGGGCCGCGTGGAAGAGTCCCTCAGCATCACCGCTGCCATTCCCGAGCCCACCGAGCGGACGGCCGTGAGCGTCATGCGGCAACATGCGGACCACGTGATTGAGGCGGCGCATGCCGTGATGGTCGGCAGTCTGGCCCGTCACGAGAAGGGGCTCACTACGGAGGGCTGGATCCTTCAGGCCGCAGAGTCAATGGTCGACCGGGGTGAGGCCCTACTGCGAGCACATACCGAAGCTGGGCCAGACATGTTGGCCCCTGTCTTGCAGCGACGCGCAGTTCTGGAAATGACCCGGCATCTGGTAGGACACTCAGGTGGGGGGACCGAGAGGTGCCGCACCTTGATGCGACAGAGCCTTGACCTGTTCGAAGCGGCAGGGCAGGGCCACGTAGCACTCGCGACCACGGCACGCCGGTACCTGGAGCTGATGGAACAGGAAACCCAGGAGAAGCCTTCCGAGACCATCAGCGCTGATGCCCCGGCAATTTTCCCGCTGCCGTCCTCGGGTGGGGGCGGCACGTACCGAATCTCCGACTTCCCATGGCCCAGAGCAGTGACGCTCACTCAGGCTGTTCCACCGGAGGCGCGCCTGCTGTACGGCCTGATCGGAGCCACCGCCTACCACCTGGGTGGCCAAGAGGCTCCCTCCCCCGCCTTCCTTTGCCACGCCTTCGCCACCGCCCTGCGCTCCATGGGTCTGGAGGGTCGCGTAATCCCGTCGATGTTGCGAGTGACCCGCGGCAACGGCGAGTCCCTGCCCCTACCCGAGTGGGGGCTCCCTCCGACGGTCACGGCGAATGGGGAGATCCTGGGGCACATGGTCGTCTGGTGCGAAGACGCCGGTCGACTGGTGGACCCAGCGCTGCTCCTTGGCCAGAGCCGATTCGGCCCTGGCGCCGCAGAGCATGAGATCTTCCGGGCCCCTGCCGTTCTACCGGCGCCCGGGTTGGGCTCTCTGCTCGGTTTCAGACCCGCCACGCATCGAGAGGGACATCTGCTCGCGTACGAGTTCCGCCTCGACTGGGAGGAGCGCCTCAGTGGGGTGCTCGCGCGCTTGGACGAGGCGGCGATAGCCAAATTCGCGCGGGCACTCGCCACCTCGGCCACCCTGGCAGCCGCTACCAATCCGCAGGGGTGAATAAGGCATCCGGCGCTGAGTTGCGGACTGCTGCGGACAGGAAGGGGCCCTGACCTGCGTCGTCGCAGGTCAAGGCCCCTCCGGGAAGGCGATCACACGTTGAAGCGGAACTCCACCACGTCCCCGTCCTGCATGACGTAGTCCTTGCCCTCCATGCGGGCCTTGCCCTTGGCGCGGGCCTCGGCGACCGAGCCGGTCTCGACCAGGTCGTCGAAGGAGATGATCTCAGCCTTGATGAAGCCCTTCTGGAAGTCGGTGTGGATGACACCGGCTGCCTCGGGGGCCGTGGCGCCCTTCTTGATCGTCCAGGCGCGGGTTTCCTTCGGGCCTGCCGTGAGGTACGTCTGCAGGCCCAGGGTGTCGAAGCCGACGCGGCCGAGGGTGGCGAGGCCGGGCTCTTCCTGGCCCATGGACTGGAGGAGTTCCAGGGCCTCGTCGTCGTCGAGCTCGATCAGCTCGGACTCGATCTTGGCGTTGAGGAAGATCGCCTCGGCGGGGGCCACCAGGGCGCGCTGCTCGTTCTTGAAGTCCTCGTCGACCAGCTCGTCCTCGTCGACGTTGAAGACGTAGAGGAAGGGCTTCGTGGTGAGGAGGTGCAGCTCGTGGAGGAGGCGGCCCTTCTCGGTGGAGGCCGTGATTCCCGCGTGGAAGAGGGTGTCGCCCGCTTCGAGGATCTTCTGGGCCTCCTCGACGGCGGCCAGGACCGCGACCTTCTCCTTCTGGAGGCGGGCCTCCTTCGTGAGGCGCGGGACGGCCTTCTCGACGGACTGGAGGTCGGCGAGGATCAGCTCCGTGTTGATCGTCTCGATGTCGTCCTTGGGCGAGACCTTGCCGTCGACGTGGACGACGTTCTCGTCCTTGAAGGCGCGGATGACCTGGCAGATCGCGTCCGACTCACGGATGTTCGCGAGGAACTTGTTTCCCAGGCCCTCACCTTCGCTCGCGCCGCGCACGATGCCCGCGATGTCGACGAAGTCGACCGTCGCCGGGAGCAGCTTCTGGGAGCCGAAGATCTTCGCGAGCGTGTTCAGTCGTGCGTCGGGGACGCCGACGACGCCGACGTTCGGCTCGATCGTGGCGAACGGGTAGTTGGCCGCCAGCACGTCGTTCTTGGTCAGGGCGTTGAACAGGGTCGACTTGCCGACATTCGGCAGGCCGACGATTCCGATCGTGAGCGACACGTTGGCGACTTCCTGAGGGGTGGGCGGGCTCGCAATGACGTTCCGGCCCCGGTGGGCCGATTCTCCAGTTTACGGGCGGGGGCGAGCGCCCGGTCACGGGTCCCGCCGGGCGTCCCGTGGGCCCCCGATCCGGTTCCCATTGGGCCGTGTGGCATCGAACTCATCCCCAAGGTCGGCCAAAACGCGTGTCCCGCACGTGATTCCTGCCGCCCGGCGACCTACGTTGTCCCGGTGGAGCAGCACAGGACACGTCCCCAGCAGCGCAGCCAGACCCGGCAGGCCCCGGTGTCCCCGCTCGGGACCAAGGGAGTCAAGGGAGCCAAGGGCACCGGTGGTGCAGGCGCCGCCGTCTATCGGGTGATGAGCGCGCCCTCGGGCCGGGGCCGCCCGGTCGCACCTGCCGTGCTCGCCCTGCGACGGCTGCCGAACCCTCGGCTGACCGGTATCGGCGCCGGGCTCTTCGCGGCCGTCACCATGTTCGTACTGGCCTGTGCGGACTGGCTGCTGTTCGACGGCTCCGCCATCGTGTTCGGCGTGCTGTTCCTGCCCGTCAGTGCGCTGACCGCGTTCTGGGTGCGGCCCGCCGACCTGGTGACCGCGCCGATCAGTGTGCCGATCGCGTTCGCCGTCGGCATCTTCCCGATCTCGGGCGGCGCGGGCGGCTTCGGCGGGCAGGCCATGGCCGTCGTCACCGCGCTCGCCGTCCACGCCGGCTGGCTGTACGGCGGAACGCTCATCGCCGGTCTCATCGCGACCGTGCGCAAGGTCCGGCTCATGCGGGCCCGGCAGCGGCGGATGCTGCTGGCCGCGCAGACCGCGCGTGCGGCCGGGGCAGGCGCCGGGGCGGGGGCAGGACAGCCGCAGGCTGCCCGGACCGCCGGACGGGCACCGCGGCGCCCGTCCCAGCGTTAGGGCGCCGCTCCCGCGCCACGTGGTCCCGTCCCTCGGGTATCAGGACACCACGCACCCCACGTCGTCCCGGCCGTCCCGGCATCAGGACTCCACCTGCGGCGTGTCCGGTCCCAGGTGTCAGTGGCCGGCCGCCGCCATGGCCGCGCCCACGATGCCGGCGTTGTTCTGCAGTTCCGCAGGCACCATCTCGGCCCGTACGTGCTCGATCAGCGGCAGGAACTTGTCCGACTTGCGGCTGACACCGCCGCCGATGATGAACAGCTCGGGCGAGAACAGCATCTCCACGTGGGCCAGGTATTTCTGCACCCGGTGCGCCCAGTGGTGCCAGCTCAGGTCCTCGTCCTCCTTGGCCTTGGTCGAGGCGTGCTTCTCCGCGTCGTGGCCGTTGAGCTCCAGGTGGCCGAGCTCGGTGTTCGGCACGAGCCTGCCGTCGATGAAGAGCGCGCTGCCGATGCCCGTACCGAGTGTCAGCACGATGACCGTGCCCTTGCGGTCGCGCCCGGCGCCGAAGGTCATCTCGGCGATACCGGCCGCGTCCGCGTCGTTCAGCACGGTGACCGGCAGGCCCAGCTTGTCGCCGAGCAGGGTGCGGGCGTCCAGGTCGATCCAGCCCTTGTCGACATTGGCCGCGGATCGGGTGACACCACCGGTGACCACGCCCGGGAACGTAATGCCCACGGGCCCCGACCAGTCGAAATGGCCGACCACCTCCGCCACGCACCCGGCCACGTCCTCGGGTGTGGCCGGGTGCGGTGTGAGTACTTTGTGGCGCTCCTGCGCCAGGTCTCCGCGGTCCAGGTCCACGGGAGCACCCTTGATCCCGGATCCGCCGATGTCCACGCCGAAGATCTCCATGTGATCCACGGTACGGGCAGGCGGCCCGGCTCACTTCCCGGAGCGGAAAACCGTACGAGAAAGCCTGCGGGAAGCGGTGCGCGCCTCCGGGGCCCGGCGCGGGGGCGTCATTCGGCGGACAGTGCCGCCGCCTCCGCGCGCAGGTCCCGGCGCAGCTCCTTGGGGAGCGAGAAGACGATGGACTCCTCGGCCGCCTTCACGATCTCGACGTCCTCGAAGCCACGCTCGGAGAGCCAGGCCAGCACACCGTCGACCAGGACCTCGGGTACGGACGCGCCCGAGGTGACGCCGACCGTGGAGACGCCTTCCAGCCAGGCCTCCTCGATCTCGTCCGCGGAGTCGACCAGGTGCGAGTCGCCGGCACCCGCACCGAGGGCGACCTCGACCAGGCGGACCGAGTTGGAGGAGTTCTTGGAGCCGACGACGATCACGAGGTCGGCGTCCGCGCCCATCTGCTTCACCGCGATCTGGCGGTTCTGCGTGGCGTAGCAGATGTCGTCGCTGGGCGGCGAGATCAGGAGCGGGAACTTCTCCTTGAGCGCGCCGACGGTCTCCATCGTCTCGTCGACCGACAGCGTGGTCTGGGAGAGCCACACGACCCTGGAGGGGTCGCGCACCTCGACGTTCTCGACGTCCTCGGGGCCGTCGACCAGGGTGATGTGCTCGGGAGCCTCGCCGGAGGTGCCGATGACCTCCTCGTGGCCCTCGTGGCCGATGAGGAGGATGTCGAAGTCGTCCTGCGCGAAGCGGACGGCTTCCTTGTGGACCTTGGTGACCAGGGGGCAGGTCGCGTCGATCGTGGCGAGCTTCCGCTCGGCCGCCTCCTCGTGCACGGTCGGCGCGACGCCGTGCGCGGAGAACATCACGATCGAGCCCTCGGGGACCTCCGCGGTCTCCTCGACGAAGATCGCGCCCTTCTTCTCCAGGGTCTGTACGACGTATTTGTTGTGGACGATCTCATGGCGCACGTAGACCGGTGAGCCGTACTGCTCCAGGGCCTTCTCCACGGCGATCACGGCACGGTCCACGCCCGCGCAGTAGCCACGGGGAGCGGCGAGCAGGACGCGTCGGGGTGTCGTAGCAGTCATGCGTCCCATCGTAAGGCCGTACCGAACAGGCGCGGGGCCGACGGGGTCGGGAGACTGATCACCACGCGATCGGGGAGTGATCACCGTACGACTGATCACCACGCGACAAACGGAGGACTCATGGCCGGCAGCGGCATCGGCGATTCCGGCAAGAGCACGGATTCCGGCAGCACCACCGGGGGTTCCGGCAGCACCACCGACCGGGCGGGGCTGCGCAGGACACTGGGCTTCCGGGATCTGGTGGTCTACGGACTGCTGTTCATCGCCCCGATGGCCCCCGTCGGTGTCTTCGGCACGCTCGACGCGAAATCGGACGGCGCGGTGGCGCTGGTGTACGTCGTCGCGACCGTCGTGATGGCGTTCACCGCCTTCAGTTACGCCCAGATGGTGCGGGTCGCCCCCCTGGCCGGGTCGGTCTTCGCCTACGCGCGCAAGGGTCTCGGGGAAGGGCCGGGGTTCATCGCCGGATGGATGGCGATGCTCGACTATCTGCTGATCCCGGCGGTCGCCTACCTCTTCTCCGGGATCGCGATGAACTCGCTGGTCCCGGAGGTCTCGCGGTGGGTGTGGACCGCACTGGCGGTGGTCCTCACGACGCTGCTCAACCTCTGGGGCGTACGTGCTGCGGCCCGGGTCGGCTTCGCGGTGCTCGCCATGGAGATCGTGGTGCTGCTGGTGTTCCTGGTGGCAGCTGTGGTGGTGCTCGTGCGGGACGGCGCGCAGCGCGGCTGGCTGACCCCGCTCACCGGCGATTCGGGGTTCTCGACGACGGCGGTGCTGGGCGCGGTGTCCGTGGCCGTCCTGTCGTACCTGGGCTTCGACGCCATCGCCACGTTCGCGGAAGAGGTGACCGGCGGTTCGGCGAAGGTGGCGCGGGCACTGCTGTTCTGCCTGGTGCTGGCGGGTGTGCTGTTCGTGGCGCAGTCGTACCTGGCGGCTCTGCTGGAGCCGATGACGTCGGCGGAGCTGGTCGCCGATCCGGTCGCTCAGGGCTCCGCCTTCTACGACACGGTGGACTCCGCGGTCGGGTCCTGGCTGCATGACCTGGTGGCGGTGAGCAAGGCGATCGGGGCGGCGTTCGCGGCCCTGGCGGGGCAGGCGGCCGCGGGCCGGCTGCTGTTCGCGATGGCCCGGGAGCGCCGCCTGCCCGCGGTGCTGTCCAAGGTCGACCCGCGCTCGGGCGTGCCGCGGATCGCGATCCTGATCGCGGCGGTCGTGACGCTGGTGGCGGCGGTCTGGGCGGCCCGGCGCGACGACGGCCTGGACCACCTGGTGTCGGTCGTGGACGTGGGCGCGCTGACCGCGTTCGTCCTGCTGCACGCCTCGGTGGTCGGCTGGTTCGCGGTACGCCGGATGGAGGGGCAGCCGAGCTGGTGGCGGCACGTCCTGATCCCGGTGGTGGGCGCGGGGGTGCTGATCGCGGTGATCGTGGAGGCGACAACGAGCGCCCAGGTGGTGGGAGCGTGCTGGCTCGTGGTGGGACTGGTCGTGCTGGCACTCCAGCGGAGTCGCCGGCGCGGGACGGCGTGAGCGCACGGCAGCGGACTCGCCGGGCGCTGGAGGGTTTCAGCGCACGGCAGCGGACTGGCCGGGAACGGGATGGTGTCAGGGCCCCGCAGCGGAGTGCGCTCGGTGCGTCCTGGCGGTGAGGATCGCCGGTGAGCCTCGGCGGTCAAGTGCCTCGGTGGGTACCGGCGTCATGGAGCGGCTCGTTGTCGGTCCTGGCGGATACGCTCGCTCGCATGGCTCTCCAAACATCCGCGGAAGCTCCGCTGCCCGTCGGTGACGTGTCACGGCTCATCGGCGGCTGGATCGACCGGCTCGGTGCCGTCTGGGTCGAGGGGCAGATCACCCAGCTGTCGCGGCGCCCGGGTGCCGGAGTGGTGTTCCTGACGCTGCGCGACCCCTCCCACGACATCTCGGTGAGCGTGACGTGTTTCCGGCAGGTCTTCGACCGGATCGCTGACGTGGTCACGGAGGGGGCGCGGGTCGTGGTCCTCGCCAAGCCGGAGTGGTACGCACCGCGCGGCCAGCTCTCGCTGCGGGCCACCGAGATACGGCCGGTCGGCATCGGTGAGCTGCTGGTCCGGTTGGAGCTGCTCAAGAAGTCGCTCGCCGGTGAGGGCCTGTTCGCCCTCGACCGCAAGAAGCCGCTGCCCTTCCTGCCACAGTTGATCGGGCTGGTCTGCGGCCGCGCCTCGGCGGCCGAGCGCGACGTTCTGGAGAACGCCCGGCGCAGATGGCCCGCGGTCCGCTTCGAGGTGCGCAACACCGCGGTGCAGGGCGTGCACGCGGTGAATCAGGTGGTCCAGGCCGTGAAGGAGCTGGACGACCTCCCGGACGTCGACGTGATCGTCGTGGCGCGCGGCGGCGGCAGCGTGGAGGACCTGCTGCCGTTCTCGGACGAGCAGCTGATCCGTACGGTCGCGGCGTGCCGCACCCCCGTGGTCTCGGCGATCGGGCACGAGCCCGACTCCCCGCTCCTCGATCTGGTCGCCGACGTACGGGCGTCCACGCCGACGGACGCCGCGAAGAAGGTCGTGCCCGACGTGGGCGAGGAGCTGGACCGCGTGCAGCAGCTGCGGGACCGGGCGCTGCGGACCGTACGGGGGCTGCTCGACCGGGAGGAGCGGGGCCTGGCCCACGCGCTGGGTCGGCCCTCGATGGAGCATCCCCAGCGGATGGTGGACGAGCGCGCGGCGGAGGTCGACGCGCTGATCGGGCGAGGCCGGCGGGTGCTGGGGCACCTCCTGGACCGCGCCGACTCGGAGCTCGCCCACACCCGCGCCCGGGTGGTCGCGCTGTCGCCCGCGGCGACGCTGGAGCGCGGTTACGCGGTGCTCCAGCGGGCGGACGGACACGTGGTGCGCGATCCCGCCGACGCGGGGGCGGCCGGGGACGCCCTCCGGGCCCGGGTGTCGGGGGGCGAGTTCGTGGTCCGGGTCTCCGAGTGAGGGCGGCCACCGGCGGACCGGACAACCGGCCGGCGTGCTCACGCGGTATCGGCGCGGCCACCCATGCCCGTATTGACGGACCTGCTCACGCAATAAGGTGGATCACATGACGGACGACGGGACGACGGCTGCGGCCACGGGCACGCTCGGGTACGAGCAGGCACGCGACGAGCTGATCGAGGTGGTGCGCCGGCTGGAGGCGGGCGGGACGAGCCTCGAGGAGTCCCTCGCGCTGTGGGAGCGTGGCGAGGAGCTGGCGAAGGTGTGCCGGCACTGGCTGGAGGGCGCACGCGCCCGGCTGGACGCGGCCCTTGCGGGACCGGCCGCTCCCGGGGACGACAGCGATGAGGGCACGGCTACCGACGCCGGATGAGCCGAGGCCGGTGTCCGTGTCGGGAGAGCCCGAGGCCGCGTGAGCCGAGGCCGGTGTCCGTGTCGGGAGAGCCCGAGGCCGCGTGAGCCGAGGCCGGTGTCGGGAAAGCCCGAGGCCGCGTGAGCCGAGGCATGAGCCTAGGCCGCATGAACCGACGCATGATGAGCCCGAGGCCGGCCGCGTCCAACAGCGTCGGCCGCGTCCAGTGGATGAGTCCGGTGGGTGAGTCCGGTGGGTGACTCCAGCACCGGATGAATGTCCTAAGTCGGCCCGAGTCGTCCCCGCCGGCCGGACACCGGGCCCTGCACAGCGCCAGGCCCGGAGCAGAGCCGGACCGGGGCCGGAGGCCGTGGGAACAGAAACCGGGGCCGGGGCCGTTGGGCCGGAGGCAGGGCGTGCTCGTTGTGGAGTGAATCACTCGGATCTGATTTTAGTTGAAAGTTAACCTACCTCTCCCGTACCGTGGCCGTGTTGCATGATCCCCCGCGTTCGTCCGGAAGGTAATACGCAAGATGTCCCTCGTTCTTGACCCCGCCGCCCAGGACCTCCTCTTCCGTGAGGCCCGCACCGCCAACACCTTCACCGACGAGCCGGTGACCGAGGAGCAGGTCCAGGCGATCTACGACCTGGTCAAGTACGGCCCGACCGCGTTCAACCAGTCGCCGCTGCGCGTCATCCTGGTCCGTTCGGACGAGGCCCGCGCCCGCCTCGTCCCGCACATGGCCGAGGGCAACCGGCCCAAGACCTCGACCGCCCCGTTGGTCGCGATCCTGGCCACCGACAACGAGTTCCACGAGGAGCTCCCGGCCCTGCTCCCGCACTTCCCGCAGGCCAAGGACGCGTTCTTCTCCGAGCGCCCGGTCCGCGAGTCCGCCGCCGCACTGAACGGCGCGCTGCAGGCCGCCTACTTCATCATCGGCGTCCGTGCCGCCGGCCTGGCCGCCGGCCCGATGACCGGCTTCGACGCCGCGGGCATCGAGAAGGAGTTCCTGGACGGCGACCACAACGTGCTGATGGTCGTCAACATCGGCAAGCCGGGCGAGGACGCCTGGTTCCCGCGTCTGCCGCGCCTGGCCTACGACGAGGTCATCAAGAGCGTCTGAGCCCCCGCCCCGGCTCCGGCCGGGCGGGCCGAGGCCCATGCGAAAGGCCCTGGAGCACGCGCTCCAGGGC
>NZ_JBHXUW010000029.1:44916-100471 GCF_042672475.1 Streptomyces sp. NPDC127177 | reverse complement strand
CCCGGGCCGGGAGGCGCCTCAGCCGTATGTGTCGCGCCCAAGCCCCTCCAGGGGCGGCGGGCCAACCGGTTTACGGCTCGAACTTGTACCCGAGGCCCCGCACCGTCACCAGGAACCGCGGCGCCCCCGGGTCGGGCTCGATCTTGGCGCGCAGCCGCTTCACATGGACGTCGAGGGTCTTGGTGTCACCCACGTAGTCCGCGCCCCAGACCCGGTCGATCAGCTGCATCCGGGTCAGCACCCGGCCTGCGTTGCGCAGCAGCATCTCCAGCAGGTCGAACTCCTTGAGCGGCAGGTCGACCTTGCCGCCGGAGACCGTGACGACGTGGCGGTCCACGTCCATCCGGACCGGGCCCGCCTCCAGCGCGGCCGGCGTGACCTCCTCCGGCTCCCCGCGGCGGCGCAGCACCGCGCGGATGCGGGCGACGAGCTCGCGCGAGGAGAAGGGCTTGGTCACGTAGTCGTCGGCTCCTATCTCCAGGCCGACGACCTTGTCGATCTCGCTGTCCTTGGCCGTGACCATGATCACGGGGACGTTGGACTTGCTGCGCAGCTGCCGGCAGACCTCGGTGCCGGGCAGTCCGGGCAGCATCAGGTCGAGCAGCACGAGGTCGGCGCCGTTGCGCTCGAACTCGTCCAGGCCGTCGGGACCCGTGGCCGCGATGGCGACCTCGAAGCCTTCCTTGCGGAGCATGTAGGACAGGACGTCGCTGAAGGATTCCTCATCCTCGACGACAAGCACTCGGGTCACGGAAGGGCCTCCGGGGCAGGGAATGAATCAAGAGTGTCTGAGGCGGCGGCCGGGTACGGCCCCTCGTCGCCGTTGACGATGAGCGGTCCGCCGGATGTGCGGTCCCGTTCCCGTACGGCGCCCGCTTCGGGCAGCCGCAGGGTGAAGGTGGAGCCCTGTCCCTCCGAGCTCCAGACAGTGACCTCCCCGCCGTGCGAGGCGGCCACGTGCTTGACGATGGCGAGGCCGAGGCCGGTGCCACCGGTGGCCCGTGAGCGGGCCGGGTCGACGCGGTAGAAGCGTTCGAAGACCCGCTCGCGGTCCTTCTCCGAGATACCGAAGCCCTGGTCGGTCACGGCTATCTCGATCTCGTCCCCGCCGGATACGGCCACCCGGCGGACGGCGATGCCCACGCGGGTGCGGGCAGGGCTGTAGTTGACGGCGTTCTCGACGAGGTTGCCGAGAGCGGCTGCGAGCTGGCCGCGGTTGCCCCAGATGCGGAGCTCGGCGGTGCCGCCCGCGGCCATGGTGATCTGTTTGGAGCCGGCCTGCTGCCGGCAGCGGTCGATGGCCTCGGCGACCAGTTCGTCGACCCTGACCGGTTCGGCGTCCTCCAGCGGGTCGTCGTTCTGCACCCGGGAGAGGTCGATGAGCTCCTGCACGAGGTTGGTGAGCCGGGTCGCCTCTATCTGCATCCGGCCCGCGAACCGCTCCACCGCCTCCGGGTCGTCGGAGGCGTCCATGACGGCCTCCGAGAGCAGGGACAGCGCACCGGTCGGGGTCTTGAGCTCGTGGCTTACGTTGGCGACGAAATCGCGCCGCACCGCCTCGATGCGGCGGGCCTCGGTGAGGTCCTCGACCAGCAGCAGGACCAGCCGGGAGCCCAGCGGGGCGACCCGTGCGGAGACCGCGAGGGCCTCGCCCCGGCCCGTACCGCGGCGCGGAAGGTCCAGTTCCACCTGGCGTATCTCACCGTCACGGCGGGTGTCCCTGGCCATGTTCAGCATGGGTTCGACGGCGAGGCGCCCGCCCCTGACCAGCCCCAGCGCGTACGCGGCCGAGCTGGCCTTGACGACGCTGTCGCTCTCGTCGAGCACGACGGCGGAGGAGCTGAGCACGGACAGGACCGTGTCGACCCCGGGAGGCAGGGGGGCATTGCTGTCGGGCCGCAGGGAGGTACGCGTCGGCTTCTTCTGGTCGCGCTCGCTCCAGCGGAACGCCAGCATCGCGATCACGCCGGTACACAGCCCGGCGATCGCTGCAGCTGCGGCGACCGCCGCGTTCACGTCCATGGCTCCAGGTTATGCGTCCCGGCGGACACTCTCCCAGCCATCCGAGTGCCTACTCGAACACTCGTCGCCCAGAGTTCACCGAGGAGCAAGCACCGGTTCACTTGGGTGGTCGGAACCCGACGCGTACGGCCGTCACGGTGGCAACGTGGGGTTCAGAGCTGGCCCCGGCCTCGGTTAAGGACTGGAGAGGGACTTCCCATGCGTGACGCGTACCACGAGGAACTCGACTCGATCGGCGAGGGCCTCGTCGAGATGGCCCGGCTCGTCGGGTCGGCGATCGGCCGGGCGACGACGTCCATGCTCGACGCCGATCTCAAGCTCGCGGAGACGGTGATCGCCGCGGACCAGAAGGTCGACGACCTCCAGCACGACCTGGAGGCCAGGGCCATCGCCCTGCTGGCGCGCCAGCAGCCGGTGGCGACCGATCTGCGGATCGTGGTCACCTCACTGCGGATGAGCGCCGACCTGGAGCGCTCGGGCGACCTCGCCCAGCACGTCGCCAAGCTGGCCAGGCTGCGCTTCCCGCAGTCGGCGGTGCCGCACGACCTGCACGCCACCATCCTGGAGATGGGGCAGCTGGCACAGCGCCTGATGGCCAAGGCCGCCGAGGTGATCATCACCAAGGACGTCGACCTGGCGCTCCAGCTGGAGCAGGACGACGACGAGATGGACCTGCTGCACCGCACGCTGTTCCAGCACCTGATGGACGACCGCTGGAAGCACGGCATCGAGACGGCCGTCGACGTGACGCTGCTGGGCCGCTACTACGAGCGGTTCGCCGACCACGCGGTCTCGGTCGCCAAGCGGGTCGTCTACCTGGTGACGGGCGAGCACGCGGACGAGATCCAGCAGCCGGCACCGGTGGAGGGCGCGTAGGGCCTTCGGCGACCGGGCGGGTCGCGCAGGCCGGAGATCCTGGGCGGAGGCCCGGAGGGGGGATCCGGGCGGAGGCCCCGGATGAACCGGGCGGGGGCCCGGGGCCCGGCGATCCGGGGATCCGGACGGAGACCCGCCGGGACCCGCGCCAGCGGTGCGCAAGCCGGTCCGGCGCGGGGCGCACGACCGCGCAGCGGCTCGCACATAGGTTCCTGCGCGTGTGCGCCGTTGATGCGCCCGCCCGGGTGGGCATGCAATGGGGTGGGGCGGCACGACTTGTCCGTACGCCCCGGTCGTGGGCCCCGTGTGCGGGCGTACGGCCCTGTCGTACGCCTTGAGGAGGAACCATGGCCGATTCCCCCACGACCGAACCCCAGCAGGAGACATCCGCCGAAGTGGCGCACGGAGCCGTCCTGGGCGCCTGCGGCTGCGGCTCGGGCTGCGGGTGCGGCTGCCAGTCCGGTGCCCCGTGCCAGTGCGGCGGCTGCTCGGGCTGACGGGCCCGGGAGCAACGGGACGCGCCCCGCACGGAGAGTCTCCGTGCGGGGCGCGTCCGGCGTGATGCCGCAGGTCAGGCCGTACGCTCCACGGCGGGCGCCTGATCGGTGCCGGCCTCGGCCGTCCCGCCCGGGTGCGGCTGCGACCGCGTCCCGGGCCGCGCCGGGTTCCGCATCAGCAGCCAGTACCCGAACGCGGCGACGGTACCGAGGGCCGCGCACGTCCCCCACAGCCACTGAGCCCCGAAGCGGTCGATCACCACACCGGACATCAGCGGGGCGACGAGCGCCGCGGCGGCCCAGGAGAGCGAGTACACGCCCTGGTAGCGGCCCCGGCCGTGGGCCGGTGAGAGCTGGACGACCAGGCCGTTCTGCACCGGCGCGTTGACCATCTCGCCGACGGTCCACACACAGATCGTCAGCGCGTACACGGCGACCGATCCGGCGAACGCGGTCAGCCCGAATCCGTACCCCGCCAGCACCGACGACACGATGAGCAGCCGGCGCGGGTCACGGCTCTGGATGAACCGGGTGACCGGGATCTGGAGCACCACGATCAGGACGCCGTTGACGGCGATCGCGGTGCCGAAGTCCGAGCTGCTGAACCCGTCCGTCCCCATCGCCACCGGCAGCCCCACGTACCCCTGCTGGAAGATCAGGGCGATCACGAACGACAGGCCGACGACCCCCATGAACCGCCCGTCGCGAAGTACCGTGCCGAGCCGCACGCCGTCGTCGGCGCGGTAGGCGGCGGAGGCGCCCGGGACCGTGGACGCGGCCTTCCCCGGCCGGGACTCCGGCACCTTCATGAAGACGACGACCGCGCAGACCAACGTCATGGCCGCCTCGCCGACGAAGCCCGCGAGATAGCTGTACTCGGCGATGAACCCGGCCCCGGCCGACGAGACCGCGAACCCCAGGTTGATGGCCCAGTAGTTGAGCGAGAAGGCCCGTACCCGGTCCTCGGGCCGGACGATGTCGGCGATCATCGCCTGCACGGCGGGGCGCGAGGCGTTGCTGGCCATACCGACCACGAAGGCGACCCCGGCGATCGCCACCGGATCGACCATGAAGCCGAGCACCGCCACCGAAAGGGCGGTGGAGACCTGCGCGACGAGCATCGTGGGCCGCCGCCCCAGCCGGTCCGTCATCACCCCGGCCCCGAGCGAGGACACGACCCCGCCGAGCCCGTGCAGGGCGGCGACCAGACCGGCGTACGAGGCGGAGTAGCCCCGGTCCAGGGTCAGGTACAGGGCCATGAAGGTGGCGACGAACGCCCCGAGCCGGTTGACCAGGGTGCTGGTCCACAGCCACCAGAACTCCCTGGGGAGACCGGAGACGGTTTCACGGGTGGCCCGCCTCAGACCGGCGACAGACATGCGGGTTCCCCCCGGGAGGTACGTGAACGGATGGCGGCGGTAAGTGGCCCGCCGCCGATCCGAACATTACGAACCCCGGATCACGCGCTGCCACCCAATTGACGCCCGCCGTCAATCGGCCGCCCCGACCCGATGGCCGTCCCCGCCCTTCCCCGCCCCCTGTCCGCCCTGTGACCGGGCGCGCGCGGCCCGCACGGGTTCGATTAGGCTCGGACTCATGGCCGACGCACCGTACAAGCTGATCCTCCTCCGCCACGGCGAGAGCGAATGGAACGCGACGAATCAGTTCACCGGTTGGGTGGACGTCAACCTGACCCAGAAGGGCGAGAAGGAGGCGGTCCGCGGCGGTGAGCTGCTCACGGAGGCCGGCCTGCTTCCCGACGTCGTACACACCTCCCTCCAGAAGCGCGCGATCCGCACCGCCCAGCTCTCGCTGGAGGCGGCGGACCGCCACTGGATCCCCGTGCACCGCTCCTGGCGGCTGAACGAGCGCCACTACGGCGCCCTCCAGGGCAAGGACAAGGCGCAGACGCTCGCCGAGTTCGGCGAGGAGCAGTTCATGCTCTGGCGCCGCTCGTACGACACCCCGCCCCCGGAGCTCGCCGACGACGCCGAGTACTCGCAGAGCAACGACGCGCGCTACGCGACGATCCCCCCGGAGCTGCGCCCGCGCACCGAGTGCCTCAAGGACGTCGTCGTCCGCATGCTCCCGTACTGGTACGACGGCATCGTCCCGGACCTGCTGACCGGCCGCACGGTCCTGGTCGCCGCCCACGGCAACAGCCTGCGCGCCCTGGTCAAGCACCTCGACGGAGTCTCCGACGCCGACATCGCGGGCCTGAACATCCCGACGGGCATCCCGCTCTCCTACGAACTGGACGCGGACTTCCGCCCGTTGAACCCGGGCGGCACGTACCTCGACCCGGACGCGGCGAAGGCGGCCATCGAGGCGGTCAAGAACCAGGGCAAGAAGAAGTAGGCAACTGACTTCAAGCCCCCCACCTGCGGGTTCTCCGTGTGGTGTACACATCATTACCTGGAGAACCCGTGACCGTGAGCAAGAACATCAACAACCCCGTGGGCATGGGCGGCGGCCAGCGCAAGCGGCTGTCCCGCGCCGAACGGCAGAACAACGGCCCGCACCGCAACCTCGACCGCCGGGGTGCGGCCGAGCAGAAGGCGGAGCTGGTGCGCAAGATGCGTGAGAAGTCAGGTGCGGCCGAGAGCACCGGGCAGACGGGCGACGACAGCGCCCAGAGCTGACGCACCGCCGCCGCGGGGCGGCACACCGAACGACGAGCAGGGCCCGGACCGACACACGGTCCGGGCCCTGCTGCCGTCACGGCTCGATCGTCGATGCCACCGTCAGTAACAGCGGCCGCAGCAAACGGTGTTCGGTAACAGCGGCCGCAGCAAACGGTGTTCGGTAACAGCGGCCGCCGCAAACGGTGTTCGGTCGTGCCCACCTCCGTGTTGCATGCCCTCGCGCGCCGGAAGAGGCGGGCCCGGCTACGGATGAGGTCACCGACGGGGTGGCCGCGACGGCCGTCAAGTCATGTTGGTGGCAAGGCCGCAGGTGACGCCCCGTGCCCGTCGTCGTACGCTGTGGCGCATGCGGGGAGATCGGGAGAGCAGCCATGGGTGAGCCCCTGAAGACCTTTGTCGACGGCGCCGAGGTCGAGGTGCCGAACAGCATCCCGGCCATCCGCGCCGCCCTGCCCGAGGCGAGACGCGAAGAGTTCGACGACGCGATCAACGAGGCCGGGGTGCACGACATCCAGGCCGTGATGCGGCATTGGATGCTGGAGGCCGTACCCGATCCGGAGGCGGAACGGATCCTGGACCGGCTGGCGCGCGACGAGGCCGAGAGGCGGAGCGTCGCTTGAGCTTCCGGATCTCCTACGCGCCACCTGCCGACGACACCCTGGCCAAGATGCGGGACGGCGACGCCTTCCGGGACGAGATGGCGGGGACGCTCGGGCGCATCCCGTACGGGCACGGGTCGTCCGCCGTGAAGGGTGAGCACGATCGCCGCGAGGCGACGGTCGCCGGGGCGATCGTGCTCTATTACGTCTCCGGGTCCGTCCTGACCGTCACCGTGGTGCGGCTCGTTCCGCTGCCCTGACCGGACGTGGCCGGCGGCCACAGTTCCTCGTACGCCAGTGTTTCAGGCCAACTTGGCGACCTGGGCGTCGACCACCGCGGTCGGCAGGTCGAAGTCGCCGCCGCCACCGGCCGAGGCCAGGTTGAGCGAGGTGAACGAGGCGACCGTCGAGCCCTGACGGATCTCCACGAGCTTCATCGCGCTCTTGTCGCCGTCCGACTCGATCGTCACCGTCCAGGCGACGGCGTCCTCGCCGCCCTTGATCTTCTCCTCGGCGATCTTGACGATCTTCTGCTTCGTCCCGGCCGCCTTGAGCGTGAAGCCGGACGCGCAATCGGTCGCGGCGGTACGCAGGGACGCCAGGGTCTCCTCGGCGCCCTTGCCCTCGTACGAGGCGAGCGTGGTCAGCGTCGTCGTGATGTCGAAGGCGGCCTTGAACGCCTCCTCGGGGTCGGCGGTGTCGTCGTCGGCGCCCTTCTTCGGCTCGCTGACCACCTTGCGCTCGGCGGAGGCCGCGGGCGAGCCGGTCCCGGCGCCCATCAGGGCGTCCCCGAAGACGTCGCAGGCCGCCTTGTCCGCGGTGACGTCCTCGGCGGAGACGATGTCTGCGGGGCCGGCCTTGGTTATCTTGTGGGCCTTGACGTCGCCCTGGGCCAGCGCGGCCTTCTCCAGCTCCGCCGCCGTGAGCACCTTCGCGGCGGACCCGTTCGAGGGCTTGGCGGACGTGGAGTCCGCCGACTTGGCGTCGTCCTTGTCCGCCGCGTTCGAACCACAGGCCGCGGTGAACAGGGTCAGGGACATCACGGTGGCGGCAACAGCGGTCCGGCGTATGGCAGTGGGTCGCATGGCCCATCCTTCTGTTCAGGTTGTTCCGCCCGCACGAGATCAGCCGGCGCCGGGTTCGGCGCGGCCGGTGGGAGACCGTGGGGATCGTGGGGGTGTGCCAACTCTATGAGCCGCCCGTGGTTTGGCAACCCGTCAAACCGGGCATCGCCTCTGATCGTGACGACGTCGTGATCACCCACGAGACCGCCCTGAGCTGGGCGTTCGCCCCGGTCGGCCGTGTGCGTCACAGGGTGACCGCCTGAAGGGACCTCGCTGATGCCTGTCGATTCCGCCCTGTCCGCCGTGCTCGGTTCCGTGGGGATGCCGCCTGAGCGGATCGCCTCGCACCAACCGCTCACCGGCGGGACCTACAACGCCGTCACCCGGGTCTCGTTCGCCGACGGCCGGGAGTGGGTGGTGAAGATACCTCCGCCGGTGAAGGCCGGCGCCCATCTCGCCTACGAGCGCGACCTGTTGGTCGGCGAGGTCACCTTCTACACCGCGGCCGCCACGCTCCCCGAGATGGCCGCGGTCCCCCGCGTCGTGCACAGCGGTCTCGACCCGGCCGCCCCCGAGGGCGCCTACGTGATCATGACGGCGTGTCCGGGGCAGCCCTGGCACGAGCTCGCCGGCGCGATGGCCGACGGCGAGGAGCCCCGGCTGCGCGCGGAACTCGGGCGGACCGTCGGCCGGCTGCACACCGTGTCCGGGCCGGACGGGTTCGGCTATCCGTCCGGGGCCCTCGGCCCACTGGCGCCCACCTGGCGGCAGGCGTTCACCGCCATGACCGACGCCGTGCTGGACGACGCGCTGACGTACGCGGCACGGCTGCCGCGCGCGGTCGCGGAGATCCGCCGGCTGCTCGACGCCGCCTCGTCCGTGCTGGACGACGTCACGCGTCCCGCGCTCGTCCACTTCGACCTGTGGCAGGGCAACATCCTCGTCACCGGGGAGCCTGGGGCACGGCGGATCGGCGGGATCATCGACGGGGAGCGGATGTTCTGGGGCGACCCGGCCGCCGACTTCGTCTCGCTCGCCCTGTTCGGGAACATCGAGGAGGACGCGGACTTCCTGCGCGGTTACGGGGAGTCGGCGCCGGGCGGGCCGGTGGGGTTCGATGACTCGCTGCGGCTGCGGCTGGCGCTCTACCGCTCGTACCTCTACCTGATCATGCTGGTGGAGACCGTGCCCCGCGGGACGAGCGGGGAGCAGTTGGAGGGGACGTGGAACGCGGTGGCTCCCCGGCTCGAAGCGGCGCTCGACGAGGTGGGGAGCCGTGGGGCGACGGAGGTCAGTCGGCGGGGCGCTTCGTCAGGTGCGTGAACGCGTCGAGGTTCCGCGTGGACTCGCCGCGCGACACCCGCCACTCGTACTCCTTGCGGATCGCGCTCGCGAATCCCAGCTCGAGGAGGGGGTTGAAGGCGCCGTCGGCGGCCTCCAGGACCACGCCCAGCAACCGGTCCAGCTCCTGCGGTGTGACCACGGAGAGCGGCAGCTTGCCGACGAGGTAGACGTCCCCGAGCGAATCGATCGCGTAACCCACGCCGAAGAGGCGGAGGTTGCGCTCCAGCAGCCAGCGGTGCACGGCCGCGTCGTTCTCGTCGGGGTGCCGGATGACGAAGGCGTTGAGGGAGAGCGAGTGCTTGCCGACGAGCAGCGAGCAGGTGGTGGAGAGCTTGCGGGTGCCGGGCAGCTGGACGACGTAGCTGCCGGGCGCGGGGTTCTCCCAGTCGAGCCCGGCATCGGTGAGCGTCGTCTCGATGACCCGGGTGACCTGCGCGGCCTGGGGAGTCGTTGCCGCTTCGTCGGGTGCGTCAGCCATGGTCCGAGCGTACGTCGCCGGGAACCCGGCACCACATCGCGTACGTCGCGCCGGACCGGGCGCCCGCCCGACGTCCGGAACGCACCTCACACCTGGTGCGACCGCACCCGCCGCCGGTGTTCCTGCATCGCCTCCGTGTACACGTCCGCCGTCGCCGCCGCGGCCGTGTCCCAGCCGAACCGCTGCGCGTGCTCCGCCGCCGCGCCGCCCATCCGGGCGACCAGCTCCGGCGCGAGGTCGAACCGCTCCAGCGCCTCCGCGTACGCCTGCGGATCGTGCCCGGGGATCAGGAAGCCGCTCACCCCGTCCTGCACAGCCACCGGAAGGCCGCCCACGGCCGCCGCGACGACGGGGGTGCCCGCCGCCTGGGCCTCTATGGCGACCAGGCCGAAGGACTCGCTGTACGAGGGCATGACCAGCACGGACGCGGCCCGGAACCAGTCGGCGAGCTGGTCCTGCCCGACCGGCGGGTGGAACCGTACGACATCCGCGATGCCGAGCCGGGCGGCCAGCTTGTGCAGCCCCTCCGGCTTGGCGAGCCCACTGCCGCTCGGGCCGCCGACGATCGGCACGACGATGCGGGAGCGCAGCGAGGGGTCGCGGTCCAGCAGGACGGCGACGGCGCGCAGCAGCACGTCCGGGGCCTTCAGCGGCTGGATGCGGCCCGCGAAGAGCGGGATCAGGGCGTCCTGCGGGAGCCCGAGGCGGGCCCGTGCCGCGGCCCGCCCGTCGGCCGGGCGGAAGCGGTCCAGGTTGACGCCGGGGTGGACGACGGCCACGGCCCGCGGATCGGCCTCGTAGAAGCGGACGAGCTCGTCCGCCTCCTCCGCGGTGTTCGCGATCAGCCGGTCGGCGGCGCTGACGATCTGGGTCTCGCCGATGACCCGGGCGGCGGGTTCGGGGGTGTCGCCCTCGGCGAGCGAGGCGTTCTTGACCTTCGCCATGGTGTGCATGGCGTGGACGAGCGGGACGCCCCAGCGCTGGGCGGCCAGCCAGCCGACATGGCCGGAGAGCCAGTAGTGGGAGTGCACCAGGTCGTAGTAGCCGGGGCGCTGACCGGCCCACGCCTGCATCACGCCGTGCGTGAAGGCGCAGAGCTGGGCGGGCAGCTCCTCCTTGGCCAGACCCTCGTACGGGCCCGCGTCGACGTGGCGGACCAGGACGCCGGGCGACAGCTCGACCTCCGGCGGCAGCCCGCCGGTGGTGGAGCGGGTGAAGATCTCGACCTCGATGTTGATCGCGGCGAGGCGTTCGGCCAGCTCCACGATGTAGACGTTCATACCGCCCGCGTCGCCCGTCCCCGGCTGGTGCAGCGGGGAGGTGTGCACGGAGAGCATCGCGATCCGGCGGGGCTTGCGGTGGCCGCCCGCGAAGGAGCCGGAGAATCCGCCGGGGAACCTGAGACGCGGTGAGACACGGCTGTTGCCGAGCCGAGAGACGTACTGACTCACGTCGTCCGGTCCTCCTCGTTCAGGGCACTGGTACCGACTCGTTCAGGGCATGGCACCGAAGGGGCACACGGTCCCTTCGAAGGGCTGGAACAGCGGAACCCCTCCTTTCATTTCCGCTTTACCAAATAATTACGGTACGTGCCCGGCGCGTCGCCGCGACTCCACTGCGCCATCCGCCCCACGGCCGCGATCCGCCACCACGGCGGCCGTCCGCTCCGCCCGGACTGCCGCGATCCGCCCCACGGCTGCCGTCCGCTCCACCCCGCTCGTTACGCTCTGTGTCATGCGCCCGATCGGCACCGCGACCCGCGGGACCACCAACCCGAACCGGCTGCGCCGCATGGACCGCTGGATCGCCGCCACCCACGGCCCCGCCCTGCGCCGCGCCGAGACCCCCGTCGCGGTCGACCTGGGTTACGGCGCCGCCCCCTGGACCGCCGTCGAACTGCTGGAACGGCTGCGCACCGCCGAGCCGCGCACCGAGGTGGCCGGCATCGAGATCTCCCCGGAGCGGGTCGCCGCCGCGAAGCCGTACGAGCGCGAGGGGCTCACCTTCCGGCACGGCGGCTTCGAGATCCCGCTGCCCGAGCGGCCGGTGCTGATCCGGGCGGCGAACGTGCTGCGCCAGTACGACGAGGGCGAGGTCGCCGCGGTCTGGCGGCGGCTCTGCGAACGGCTGGCGCCCGGCGGGCTGCTGGTGGAGGGCACCTGCGACGAGATCGGGCGCCGCCATGTCTGGGTGGCGCTGGGCCCTGAGGGACCGCGCACGGTCACGTTCGCGACCCGGCTCGGCTCCCTCGACCGGCCGTCCGACCTCGCGGAGCGGCTGCCCAAGGCGCTCATCCACCGCAATGTGCCGGGCGAACCCGTCCACGCGTTCCTCCGCGACTTCGACCGCGCCTGGGCCGCCGCGGCACCCTACGCATCGCTGGGCGCCCGGCAGCGCTGGATCACGGCGGTACGGGCGCTGTCGGGCGACTGGCCGCTGACGGACGGCGTACGGCGGTGGCGGCAGGGCGAAGTCACCGTGAGCTGGGCCGCGCTGAGGCCCGAGCGGTAGCCCCGACCCGGCGTAAACAGGAAGCGGACTCCGGGGGCCGTTCCGGAGGCCTCCCGGGGACATCTCGTGGACATCCGGGGGCTTCCCGGGAATTTCGTCAGCAACTCCCCCTCCGTCGGGAACACCGGCCGGGCACCGTTCGTCCCAGAAGGCGGGGAGCAGTTCGGGGGGAGCGCGTCCGAGGCCCGGCCACCGGCCGGAAGTTGCTGGAGATGTGTGAGCCTCTGTTGCTTTTCGGTACGGCATGGCACGATCTCGTCGGTGCCATAAGTTACTGACGGTAAATCAGATCCGCTGGATCTGTCCGGAGGGGGAGCTCGTGAACCGACGCCACAGTGCCGCCGCTGCCATCACGCTGGTCTGCGCGCTGGCCGTACTGGCCGCGCCGGTCCAGGCCTTCGCCGCACCGGCGGCCCCCTCCCCCGCACCGGAGCAACCGGACCCGACGGACCCGCCGGGGAAGAAGAACCTCGAAGAGGTGCGCGAGGAGATCGACGCCCTGTACCGCAAGGCCGGGTCGGCCACGGACGCGTACAACCTCGCCGAGGAGAAGGCCAAGAAGCAGTCCGGCGAGATCGTCAAGCTGGCGCAGGCCATAGTCGAGGGCCAGGCGAAGATCGCCGACCTCAAGAGCAGGGCGGGCGCCCAGGCCCGCGAGCAGTACCGCAACGCCGGACTGCCGCCGGGCGCCCAGCTGATGCTCAGCGGGGACCCGCAGCTCTTCCTCGACGGGGTCAGCCGGGCCCGCCAGGGCCAGCAGGCCGCCAAGGGCGTCCTGGGTGAACTGAACAGGACCCAGGAGGACCTGAAGACGTACACACAGGACGCGAGCACCAACTGGACGAAGCTCGAAGCCAATCGCGTCAAGCAGGCCAAGGCCAAGAAGAAGATCAACGCGCAGATAGCGGCGGCGAAGAAGCTCGAGTCCCAGCTGGAGAAGAAGGAGAAGGCCCGGCTCCTCGAACTGGAACAGCAGGCGGAGTACAAGTCACAGACCGCCTGGCTGAGTTCCGGCGCCCTGAAGGAGATCAACCGCGAGGCGAGCCCGAGCGGCAAGAAGGCGGTGGCCTTCGCGACCTCCCAGATCGGCAAGCCGTACGTATGGGGTGCCGTGGGACCCAAGTCGTACGACTGCTCCGGGCTGACGTCGCAGGCATGGGCCGCGGCCGGACAGCCGATCCCGCGCACCTCGCAGGAACAGTGGCGGCAGCTCCAGCACATCGCGATCAAGGACATGCGCCCCGGCGACCTGGTCATCTACTTCAACGACGCCACGCACGTCGGGATGTACATCGGCGACGGCGCGATCGTGCACGCCCCGCGACCGGGCCGCAACGTGACGATCACGGGAGCGGGCTCGATGGAGATCCTCGGGGTCGTACGCCCGGACAAGTGACGTCGCACGGGGCTTCCGGCCACCGGCACCAGATGCCGACCCCGCCCGGCTGTCCCGTCCGGCCGCCCCGCCCTCTCCCCGGAGTCTCCTTAAGTGAAACTCAAGGGACTCTTAAGGCTGCCCCGGGAGCGAGCGGAGGCCCGGCGCCGCGCGGATCCTGCCTCCCTCACCGGCCTCCCGCACCGCGCGTCCTCCGGCCCCTCCCCCCGTCCGCACCCACCGGGCGCCGGGCCCCGCGCCCCACAGCCGTGACCCGTGCCACCCGGGGCCGCCGGGCCACGTGACCTTTGTCATGCGAAGGAAACGGCCACGCACCCGGCATATGCCGCCGGATCTGCGCCCTTGCGCGGCTTAAGGCCCCAACCGGAACGGCCGCCACGCACCGAGCGCCATTCCATTCCCGCATCCCGTACCGCTATCGTCCCCGCTGGCGGGTCGTCGATCGTCGCTCCGCCGCGCCCTCGGGGGGAGGGAAGGAAACCCGATTTCGATGCCCGTACCCGTACCGCAGCAACGTGCCGTTCCCGCTGCGGAGACCAGCTATGGCACCGGCCTCACCCTCCTGGTGATCGAGGACGACCCGGCGGGCACCTTCACCGTCCCGGAGCTCCCGGCCGTGGCCGGCACCCGGGTCCGTATCCGTACCGCCCGCAATCTGACCGAGGCGGGCCGGCTCCTCACCGACGACGTGGACTGCATCCTGCTGGACCTGGCCCTGCCGTCCGGCGGCGAGGCGCGTCCCGCCCAGGGCGAGGAGGCGGACGGTCTCGGCCCCCTCAAACACGTCCTGCGGATCGCGCCCAGGCACGCCGTACTCGCGCTCACGGCACAGGACGACGCCGAGCTGGCCGCCGAGGCGGTACGGGTGGGGGCGCAGGACTACCTCTTCCGGGACGAGCTCGACGGCAGGCTGCTCAGCCGCGCCATCCGCTACGCCGTCGAACGCAAGCGCGCCGACGTCGCGCATCACCAGCTCACCGAGTCCCGGCTGCGGGCGCAGGAGAACGCCCGCCTGGAACGCGGTCTGCTGCCCACACCACTGCTCGACGGCTCCGATCTGCGCTTCGCCGCCCGCTACCGCCCCGGCCGCAGCCGCGCACTGCTCGGCGGGGACTTCTACGACACGGTCCGCACACCCGACGGCACGGTCCACGCGATGATCGGCGACGTCTGCGGCCACGGCCCGGACGAGGCGGCGCTCGGCGTGGAACTGCGCATCGCGTGGCGGGCGTTGACACTGGCCGGGCTCTGCGGCGACGAGCTGCTCTCCACGCTCCAGCAGGTCCTGGAGCACGAAAGGGAGAGCGAGGAGATCTTCGCGACCCTCTGCACGGTCGACATCGCCCCGGACGGACGCCGTGCGGGCCTCTGCCTGGCGGGCCACCCCGCACCGCTGATCGCCCGCCACGGGCGGGCGGCTCATCTGCTTCCGTACGAGGACGGCGGACCGGCCCTCGGCCTGCTGCCGCGCGCCCGTTGGCCGCGTCGGCAGGTGGAACTGGGCGGCTCCTGGAGCCTGATGATGTACACCGACGGGCTGATCGAGGGCCGGATCGGCAAGGGGACCCAGCGCCTCGGGCAGGACGGGATGGTCGCGATGATCAACCGCCAGCTGGCCGAGGGGCTGGCGGGCGAGGACCTGCTCGATGCGGCGGTCACCCATGCCCGCGAGCTGAACGGCGGCGAACTGACCGACGACGTCGCGGTCCTGCTGCTCGACCGCGACCAGGAGGTCGTGCGCCGCCGGGTGCCGAGCGGCGACCGGGGCCGGAGCATTCCGCGCCCCCGCCCCGGGCAGGTATCACCCGCCGGCGCTCAACGCCCGCCGTTGTAGGGGCCGTACGGCCCGTCGCTGCTGGAACCGCCACGGCGGTTCCTGCCACCGGTGACGGCCTTGAGAGCGGGCCGCACGTCCACGAAGAACACGATGGTCGCGACCAGCCCGGCGATCTGGATGAAGAGCATGGGCACCCAGAGGTTCACCACCACCGCGATGCCGAGGATGATCAGCCAGAAGGACTTCTTCTGCTTGTCCGCGGCACGGTAGGCGTCCTCACGGGCCATCGCGGCCATGATGAAGGCCACCACGGCGAGGACGAGCATGGCCGTGAAGATCAGCCCGAGGATTGAGTTGAAGCCTTCGAGCAACATGATGTGCACCGCCTAATAAGTGAGTGAGCGCCTCGCGGCCAAGGTACCGGGACAACGACCGGAACACCCCGAAAGGTGCCCGCCCGCCCTCCCGGCACACCTGCCGGCCATCGCGCTACTTGGCGCTGGGCGGCGTGGTCTTCTTGGCGGCGGGCTTGCGCGCGGGCGCCTTCTTCGCAGCGGCGGGCGACGGCTTGGCCTCGGCCTTCACGGTCTTGGCGGCAGGCGCGGGCTTCGCCGCGGGCGTGGGCTTCGCCGCGGGCGCGGGCTTGGCCACCGGCTTCGGCGCGGCCTTGGACTGCGGCGCCGCCTGCGGCTTGGGCCGAGTCCTGCCCTCCGGCTCGGACTCCTTGCGCGGCTCGACGACGACGGCGATCTCGACGATCTCCTCGGCGGTCTCGCCCCGCCACGTCCGCACGGTCTGCTCGCCGCGCTCGGCGACCTTCTCGTACGTCTCCCGGGCCCTGACCGCGTACTCCGCGGCCACACCCACGCCGCGCAGCGCCAGGTCCTGCGCGCTCTCGCCCAGCTTCTTCAGATCGGTGTCGAACGCCCCGATCACCTCGGCGACCCGGGCCTGCACGGTGGACTGCGCCTCCTTGGCCTGCGCGGTCACCTTCTCCTGCACGACCTTGGGGTCGGTGTTGCGCACGGCCTCGATGCGCTCCGGCGCCTCGGCCCGCAGCTGGTCGATCAGCGCCGGGACCTTGCGCGCCTGCTGCACGGCGAGATCGGCCGTACCGGCGGCGAAGTAGAGGGGGGTCGGGTCGGTGAGGGTCTTGCGCAGGTCATCGGTGATGGCCATGACTGTGGTCCTCCCGGATCATCAGACTCAGTGTGAGGGTTTCGAAGGCTTTGAGGATGTATCGGCAGCACTGCCGTCGGCATTGAAGGGCGCATCCGCACCGGACGCACTCCCCTCGTCTGCCCCGGGCCCGTCCTCGAACCCGTTCTCCTTGCGGAAGGAGTCGTAGATCTGCAGCAGCACGCTCTTCTGCCGCTCGTTGATCGACGGATCGGCCAGAATCACCGCCCGCGTCTCCAACTCGTCCCGCTCCCGCTCGTCCAGAATCCCGGCCCGTACGTAAAGGGTCTCGGCGGAGATCCGCAGGGCCTTGGCGACCTGCTGCAGCACCTCGGCACTGGGCTTGCGCAGCCCGCGCTCGATCTGGCTCAGATAGGGATTGGACACCCCGGCGGCATCGGCGAGCTGCCGCAGCGACAGCTGCGCGGTACGCCGCTGCTCGCGGAGGTACTCGCCGAGATTGCCGACGTTGAGTGATGCCATGCCTCGATGGTGGACCCTCACCGCTAACTTTTGCAAGCAGGCGCTTGCAAAAGTGTTCCGAACCACTCGAACGGTGCCCGGGGGGCGCCTGCCCGTCGGCCGGCGGCTCCATGCCGTCCGGCCGCGGAGCCCGAGCGAAAACCCGTTGGCGGGCCGCGGCGGCCACTGCTACTTTCCCGGAGGCCGTGCGAGAGAAGCAGGAGGTGGTACCCGTGAACGCAGAATCGACATGGGTGCTCCCCTCCGGGGTCACGGTCGGGCGAAAGGTCGTCCGGGAGCGCCGTTTCTGAGCACTCCCGAAAGGCACGACCATGCAGTTCACTTCCGAACAGCGCCTCGACGACGGCGTCACCGAGCGCGGGTTCACCCTCGGCGAGACCCCCGGCACCCTGTGGACGCCCGAGTCCGCCGCACCGGCCCCGCTGATCCTGATGGCCCACAACAACGGCCTGTCCATGAGGGAACCCCGGCTGGTGGCCAGGGCCCGGCGCTCCGCGGCGTCCGGCTACGCGGTGGCCACCATCGATGCCGCCGGGTGCGGTGACCGGCCCCGTTCGACCGCCGACGAGCAGGCCAGGGCCGACCTTCGCCGGGCGATGCGGGCCGGCGAGCCGGTCGACGAGATCTTCGAGTCCTTCATCGGTCCACTGGTCGAGAACGCGGTCCCGGAGTGGCGGACCGCCCTGGACGCCCTCCTCTCGCTGCCCGAGATCGACGGCCGGGTCGGGTACTCCGGGTGGATGGCCCTCGGCATTCGGCTGGCGGCGGTCGAGCCGCGCATCGCGGCCGCCGGTTTCTTCGCCGGGGGTTTCGTGCCCCGCGCCCAGTGCGAGGAGGCCCGGCAGATCACCGTTCCGCTGCTGATGCTGTTGCAGTGGGACGACGAAGGGAACCCCCGGCAGAGGGCCCTGGACCTGTTCGACGCGTTCGGCGCCGAGGAGAAGACGCTGCACGCCAACCCGGGCGGCCACCTCGGTACCCCGTGGTTCGAGCTGGAGGACGGGAACCGGTTCTTCGGGCGGCATCTGAAGTGAGGCCGCCCGGCCGTCGGGCCGGCAGCGGACCGTAGGCGGCTTCGGCCCGGGTGCCGCCGTCGAGGGGGGCGGGTCTCTCGGCCTTCTCCTCGACGGCGGCGCCCGCCCGGCCGGCCGGCCACGGCGCTTCCGTCGGCCGGCCCACATCGGAGGGAATGCGCCCCACGCCGGAAGGTGTGCGGCCCGCGCCGGAAGGAATGCGGACCGCACCTGCCGCCGGGGCCACGCCCAACCGAAGCGGTGCGGGCCCCCTTCGGACGACGATCCCGCATGCCGGATGATGTGGACCGGCCGGACTCACGGATGCGAGGGGCAGCGCAGTGACAGACCACGAAACCCACTCTTCAGAGGCGGCCGCACCAGCGGCACACGGCGGAGCACCGGACGGCGGTGCGCTCGGGTCCTCGCCCGAGGCCGCGATGCAGGCCGCCGCCGGGGCGCCGCAGGCCCCGAGGGGAGGTGCGGGACGGATCGTGCGCCGGGTGCTGATACTCGTCGTCGTACTCGTCTCCCTGTTCTTCCTGCCCTGGTGGACGCTGTTCTCCTCCCACACGGACTGGCCCCTCCCGGTGGTCCTGGTCGGCACGGTCCTCTTCGCCGCCGCTCTGCTCGCCTTCCCGGTGCTCATGGTCATGGGGCACGGGCGCCGCCGGTCGGACCCGGCGGCACGCGTCGCCGACACCACCCTCGGGGTGATCTGGGTGCTGTTCGCCTGGTCGGCGCTGGGCGCCCTGCTTCGGCTCGTCCTGATGGCGTCCGGCGTCGGCGACCCGGTCCGGTCCAGGATCGTGGCCATCGCCGTCGCGGTGGTCGGGGCCGGGCTGCTGGCCTGGGGATACCGCGAGGCCATGCGCCTGCCCCGGATCGTGCGGCTGGACGTCACCGTCCCGCGGCTCGGCTCGGGGCTGGACGGGACACGGGTCGTCGTGGTGGCCGACACCCACTACGGACCGTTCGACCGGGCCGGCTGGTCGGGGCGGGTCGCCGACGCGGTCAACGAACTGGACGCCGACGTCGTCTGCCACGCGGGCGATATCGCCGACGGCACCCCGGACCAGCGCCGGGAGCAGGCCGCCCCGCTCGGGACGATGCGGTCCCGGCTGGCGAAGGTGTACGTCACCGGGAACCACGAGTACGGCAGCGAGGCGCAGGGCTGGCTCGACCTCATGGAGGGTCTGGGGTGGGAGACGCTGCACAACCGCCATGTCGTCGTCGAACGGGGCGGGGACAGCCTCGTGCTCGCCGGTGTGGACGACATGACCGCGGCCTCCTCCGGGCTGGCCGGACACCGGGCCAACCTGGACGGCGCGCTGGCGGGAGCCGACCCGGATCTGCCGGTCCTGCTCGTCGCGCACCAGCCCAAGTACGTCCGGGAGGCCGCGAGCGCCGGAATCGACCTGCAAGTCTCGGGGCACACCCACGGCGGGCAGATCTGGCCGTTCCACTACCTCGTCCGGATCGACCAGCCGGTGGTGCACGGGCTGAGCCGGCACGGCGAGCGGACCCAGCTCTACACGAGCCGGGGGTCCGGCTACTGGGGTCCTCCGTTCCGGATCTTCGCGCCCAGCGAGATCACACTGCTCACCCTGCGGTCGGCGTGATGGCGGGTCCGTTGCGGCTGTCGCTCCCCTGAGCCGCTACCGGTTGCCCAGGACCTTGATCTGCCCCCTGCGTCTTGTTTCCGAAGATCGGCCTGTTGGAGGCTGAGGCATGCAGAATCCACCGACCTACGTACTTGTCCACGGGTCCTTCGCGAATTCGTTCTCGTTCGCACCGCTGCAGGCCGAACTCGCCCTGCTCGGGCACCGCTCGGTCGCGGTCGATCTTCCGGGGCACGGATTCGAGGCGACCTTCCCCGCCTCCTACCAGGCTCCCCAGGACCTCGACGCCCTCGCGGCCGAACCCGGAGGCATCAAGGGAGTCACACTCGCCGACAACGCCGCCCGCGTGATCGAGGTCCTGGAGCGGGCCGGGCGGAACGGGCCCACCGTTCTCGTCGCCCACAGCAGGGGCGGCATCACGGCCACCGCCGTCGCCAACGCCCGGCCCGAGCTGATCGACCGGATCGTCTACGTATCCGCCTGGTGTCCCGTCGATCTGGAGGTGGGCGGCTACTACGCCCAGCCGGAGATGGCGGACGTCGACACGGGGGCCTTCGCCGGCACGCTCGTCGGGAACCCGGCCGAACTCGGCCTGCTCCGGACCAACTTCCGTACCTCCGACCCGGTGGCGCTCGGCGCGTTCAAGCAGGCGTTCGCCGCCGACCTCACCGACGACGAGTTCCGCACCTTCCTGAACACCTTCCAGCCCGACGAGAACCTCGACGCCGGTACGTCCGCCGACCGGGCACAGGCCACGACCTGGGGCCGGATCCCCCGGACCTACGTGCGTCTGGCCGCCGACGCCAGCGTTCCGCCCGCCGTGCAGGACCGCATGATCCGCGAGGCCGACGTACTCACCCCCGACAACCCCTTCGACGTCCGGACGCTCGACGGGAGCCACCTGCACTGGCTGGTCCACCCGAAGCCCGCCGCCGAACTGCTGGCGGCCCTCGCGGACCGCTGACACACCGCAGGGACGGCGGCCGCCCTCATCCGGCGACCTACTTGGACTCCACCCGCCCGAGCGGCTCCGATCCGGCCGCCAGCGCAGCGCACTCCGCCTGCCATGCGGTGTCCCCGGGGTAGAGCTCCGTACGGAGGTAGGCCCAGGTGAGCCGCTGGACGGCGGCGACCCGGGCCGGGTCCTGGTCCGTGGTCTCGGCGACGTCGTATCCGGACACTCCGCCCAGCCCGTGTTCCGCGCCGAACAGGGTCAGCAGGGACTTGCGGCCCGGGGAGAGGGTGTACGGGTCGGCGTGCCAGCCGGGGCCACGGACCGTCAGGTGGGGCGAGGCGTCCTCGTCGCCCGCGACCACCAGCGCGGGCGTGCGCATTTCGGTGAAGTCCATGGTCAGGAAGACGGGGTAGTTCGTGGCCGCGAACTCGCTGAGGGCGTCGCCGCCCCTGCCGGGCGCGGCCAGCAGAACGCCGGCCCTGATCCGGGGATCGGCCAGTTCCGCCACCTTCCCGTCCTGCGGATCGGTGAGCCGGGCGCCCAGCAGCAGGCTCGCGGTCTGCCCGCCCATCGAGTGCCCGGCCACGGCTGCCTTGCCGTGGTCCAGGCGCCCGCGGAGCTGCGGAACGGCGGCCTCGATCTCGTCGAGGCGGTCGAGGACGAGCGTGATGTCCTCGGCCCGCGAGCGCCAGTACAGCGGCGCCCCGGGGGTTTCGGGGTCCAGGCTCAGGGTCGAGGAGCTCAGATGGGTGGGCTGGATGACGACGAACCCGTGCGCCGCCCAGAAGTTGACGAGGGGGGCGTAGCCGTTCAGCGAGGAGAGGTGGTCCGAGTGACCCTGGCCGTGCGAGAGGAGGATGATCGGCAGCTCGTCGCCGGTCACGGGCGCGGAGACCCGGAGCTCCAGGTCCACGGCCCGGCCGGGGGCCGGCAGCACCACCGGCGCGACCGAGAGGACCTGAGCGGCCGAGCCGGAGCTGCCGGAGCTACCGAAGGTGGCAGGCGTCGCGGACGTGGCTGGCGTGCCGGACGTGCCGGATGTGCCGGACGTCGCGGACGTGTAGGTGGAGTCAGTCATGATGTGCGTTCCCTTCAGTGACCTCTGCGACCTCTGCGTCCCGTGCGCCCTGTGCGACCGCTGTCGCCGGGCTTCTTCTTCGGCGGGCTTCATCGACCGCCCTCCGCACGGGCGACCGTGGCGGTGGCGGGCAGCGGGCGGTGAGACGGTGAGGCGGTGAGACGGTGAGGAGTGTCCGGCCTCCGCTAGACTAGAAGCGGAGCACCGTTCCGATTAAGAACGATACGGAACACCGTTCCGCTTTGTCAACGACCGTCGAACGTGGAAAGGGGAGCAGGGTGCCCACCACAAGCGGGCCGGGCCGGCCGGCCGGGTCCGGAGAGGTTCCGGCCCGGAGCAAGCGCGCCGACGCGCTGCGCAACCAGCAGACGCTGCTCGCCGCCGCCGCCGAGGTGTTCGTGACCTCCGGCGTCGACGCGCCGATCCGGCAGATCGCGGCGAAGGCGGGCGTCGGGATGGGGACGATCTACCGTCACTTCCCCACCCGGGCGGACCTCGTCGTCGCCGTCTACCGCCACCAGGTGGAGGCCTGCGCCGAGGCCGGACCCAGCCTGCTGGCGAGTACCGGTTCCCCGTTCGCCGCTCTCCGCCAGTGGGTCGACCTCTTCGTCGACTTCCTGGTCACGAAGCACGGGCTCGCCAACGCGATGCAGTCGGACAGCAGCGGCTTCGAGTCGTTGCACACGTACTTCCTCGACCGTTTGACGCCCGCCTGCGCGCAGTTGCTCGACGCCGCGGTGGAAGCCGGCGAGATCAGGCCGGGGACGCGGCCCCATGAGCTGATGCGCGGTATCGGCAACCTCTGCGTGGGCCGGGACAGCGACCCCCGCTACGACCCCCGCCGCCTGGTGGACCTGCTCCTGCGAGGACTGCGGGAGCAGCAGCGGCCTTCCTGATGTGACGGCCCCTCACCGGTCTCGCCCCGGCGCCCACCCACCCACCTTTTTGTGGGTACTTGGCAGTCGCACCGACCCGGGCGAACCTGGTTACGGAAGACGGCGGGGCGCCGCAACCGGCCGGAGGAAGGGGGTCATGCCGTTCCGCGCCGCCCGCGTCAGGACGGCGATGACGTCCCGGTCAGCCGCTCCAGGCGGCGGTGGCCCCAGTCGGACAGGGGCGCCAGCGCCTCGGAGAGCTCCCGCCCGAACGGCGTCAGGGAGTACTCGGTCCTGAGCGGCAGTACGTCGTACACCTCCCGGTGCACCAGCCCGTCGTGCTCCATCTCGCGCAGCCCCTGCGTCAGCACCTTCTCGCTGAGGCCCGGCAGCCGGCGCCGCAGTTCTCCGGGGCGGCAGGGCCCCTCCTCCAGGAGCCAGAGCAGGGCGGTCTTCCACTTGCCGTCGATCACCGCGATCGCGGCCGTCACTCCGCAGACATTCGGGTCCTGTGCACGGCTGCGCGTCATCTCGGTCTGTCCACCACTCTCGTCAACGTCCTCAATGGAGTCGAACCATGTCCACACACTCCGAACAGTCTGCCGTCACCGTGCTCGGCCTGGGCCCGATGGGCCGTTCCCTGGCCCATGCGTTCCTGGACGCGGGTCTGCGCACCACGGTCTGGAACCGGACACCGGGCCGGGACCGCGAGCTGGTCGAACGCGGCGCCACCGGGGCCCAGTCGGTCGCGGAAGCCATCGCCGCGAGCCCACTGACCGTCGTGTGCGTCGTGAACTACGACGCGGCCGACGCCGTCCTGCGGAGCGACCCGGCCACGGAGGCCGCCAAGGGGCGCACGGTCGTGAACCTCACCGCGGACACCCCGGACCGGGCCCGCTCCACCGCGGACTGGGCCGCCGGGCACGGCATCCGTTACCTGGACGGCGCGATCATGACGCCGACCACCACCATCGGGACACCGGCGGCCGTCTTCATCCACAGCGGACCGGCAGAGCTGTACCGGGAGGTGCGGCCGGTCCTGGACGCGCTGGGCGGCGCCCATACGCATCTGGGCGAGGAGATCGGCCGGGCGGCGGCGCACGACATCGCGCTGCTGGACATCTTCTGGACCGCGATGAACGGCTTCGCGCACGCACTGGCCCTGGCGCGGGCGGAAGGCATCACGGCGCGCGAACTGGCCCCGTTCGCCATGGGAATCGGCGCCATCCTGCCGCCGCTCTTCGAGGGTTACGCACAGGCGCTGGACGACGGGGACTTCACCGGCAGGGACAACCCGCTCACCTCTGCGGCGTCCTCCATGGCCCATATCGCCGACACCTCGGAGGCCCATGGCATCGACTCGGGCGTCATGCGCGCGGCCGAGCGCCTGGCCCGGCGGGCCATCGACGAGGGCCATGGCGCCGACGGTTTCATCAGGATCGCGGAACTGCTCGGGCATCGGTGAACTGCGCTTGCTGGCAGGGGATTCGAGGCCGCACTCGGCGTGCACGCCGGGGCGTCAGGCCGCACTCCACATGCCAGCCGGACCTTCAGACCGCACTCCACACGTGCCAGCCATGCCTTCCGACCGCACTCCGCCTGCACGCCGGGTCTTGCGGGCGGAGGGAAGTGGGTCCGTGCGGCTACGCCAGGAACGCCGATACGGCAGCCCTGAAGCGGCCGGCGTCGTCGATCCACGGGTAGTGCCCCGCCCCCGGCTGCACGACGAGCTCGGCGTCGGGGAACAGGGCGGCGAACTCGGCCACCGACCCGGGCGGGCTGTTCAGGTCGAACTCCCCGGCCAGCAGCAGCACGGGGGCGCCGAAGGCCGCGATCGCCGCACGGGTGGCGTCCGGGTCGAAGGCGCCGTCGGCTCCGAAGCCGGTGACGGCAGCGGGGTTGTCCGGCCGGCTCGCCGCGCAGTGCTCGCGGGCGGCGGCGTCCCACCGGCCGTAGAAGAACGGATTCACGGCCTCCCAGTCGCCACCCGCTCCCCGGGTGATCGCCTCCAGCGCGGCGGACGCGGCCGGGTACCACGGCTCGCCGTCCCGGAGCGCCGCGAGTTCGCGACGGGTCTCTCCGGTGATCTCGATGCCGACGGCCCGGGTGCCCGGGGTGATCAGGGCGAGCCTGCCGACGCGCCTCGGGAACCGGGCCGCGTACTGCGTCGCGATGTTCGCACCGGCCGAGTGTGCGAGCAGATCCGCCCGCGACAGGCCGAGGTGTTCGCGCAGCGCCTCGATGTCGTCGACGAGACGGTCGCAGCGGTAGGACGAGGCGTCCTCGGGCACGGCGGACAGCCCGGTGCCGCGCAGGTCCGGGACGATCAGCCTGCGGTGTCGGGACAGACCGCCGAGTCCGCCCAGGTAGCGGGAGTCCGCAGGGCCTCCCGGGACACAGACGAGCGGTTCGCCCTGCCCGTACGTGCGGTAGGCGAGCCTGGTGCCGTCGGACGCGTGGAAAGTGGTCATGGGATCGACGCTGTCAGCCATAACCAGGTTCTACAACCTGGTTATGGCTGACGCCTCCACCCCCGCGCCCAGGGTGTATAACTTGGTTGTGGGAGACGGCGAGAAGGACACGAAGGGGAGCCCCGGGACACCGGGCACCGTGACGCTGACCGAGGACCAGGCCGCCCGCATGCTCGCCGGGATGAACGACGTCATCCGCGCGGGCGAGGAGATGCGGAAACTTCGCTCCGAAATGATCAAGCTGTTCATCGGCTTCGGCTGGACCCAGGACCGCATCGCCCGGCTCGCCGACATGAGCCAGCCCGCCGTGTCCAAGCAGGTGACGAAGTACCACTCCGCCGACCGGGAACCCCCGATGGACCTCTCCCTCGGCCAGCGGGACGCGCCGTGGCTCGAAGGCCGCCTGTGGGGAGTGGCCGAGGACATCGCCGAGACGTACGCCGACACCGCCCGCTGCGCACGCCACGTCCTCGCCCTCGCGCGGGGCAGGAAGCATTTCACCCCGCAGAACGTGGACGCGCTCCGGCGCCTCGTCGAGGACGATCTCCTGCGGTACGGAGAGGAGTTGGCCGTCCATCGCGAGGCGTACGACGAGATCGCCCGAGGCCTCGACGTGCCACCCCGCCCGGTAACAGCCCCCGCCGGTTCGGCCTCCGTACGCCGCACCCTCGCCCACCGGATCCAGCGCGACCGACTCCGGGACGACGCCTGACCGCGCGATGAGCCAGGACCTCGTCCGGAGACGTCCTCCTCAGTGACGGGCGGACGCCGCCCCCGCCGCCCGGAGCACGTCCCCACCCGCCCCCATCAACAGGTCGGTGCTGTCCACCCATTGGTCCACGCTCCCGACCAGCGAGCGGTCACGCAGCTCCGGGTCCGTGACCGAGGCGGCCAGCGGGCGGGCGAAGCGTTCCGCGTGCAGGACCAGGAACGGTCTGCCGTGGTACGGGCGGGGCGACGGGTCCACCGGGTCGACCAGGCCGCTCTCGTTCTGCCGGATCGCCACCACCTCGTACGCGGCGCAGAGATGGCGCTCCCGCTCCGGGTACCCCGTCGCCGCGAGCGCCCCGCGCAGGGACGGCAACAAGGATTCGGCCACGTCCAGTTGGGCGAACGCGCTGCCCAGCCACTTGCTGTACGGCGCGTAACGCCGCTCCAGCAGCAGGCCCAGCCGCATGAGGTCGCGCACCAGCCGGGCCGCGACGACGGCCGAGCCCAGTTCGTCGCCGACCTCGGCGCAGCGCCCCACGAAGGCCTCCTCCCGGGAGATCCGCTGCCACTGGCAGGCCAGGAGATAGCGCCACACCTGTTCGGGGTACCGGGCCAGCCGCCGCCGGGCGGTGGTGAGAAGGCCGGGGCCGTCGTGGAACACCGCGCCGCCGGTGATCCCGGCGAGCCTCTGCTGCGGCATCGCGAGCCAGTCCCGCACTGAAGGCTCGGCGACCGAAGCGTCGAAGCCCGCCTCCCGGGTCAGCCACTCGCCGACGCCGTACGTGAGCACGCGGTGGTTGACGGGTCCAGCGGTCAGTTCCATGTGCCCGACGGGGTCGAGCGGATCGTCGGCGGGACGGAAGTGGGTGGGCCAGCCGCGGATCTCCTTCGGCAGCCGGTCCGCCAGGAGACGACGGATCGCGTCACCGTGCGCCGCGAGGTCCTCCGGCGCGAGGAAGAGGTCCAGCCGGGGGCCCCAGTCGTGGTCGGCCGACCGGGCCGTGTCGAAGCCGAGCACTTCCGAGCCCGACCCGATCCTGGCGGCAGCGTGGGCGAGTCCGGGGAACGCGTCTTCCAGGACCGGCCGCACCGCTTCCTCGTACAGGATCCGGGAGAGCTCCAGACCGGGCAGGAAGTCGGCTTCGGTGGGCGGCGTCATACGGACACTCTGCCGGGGCGGGTGCGGATCGGCGAGCGAAATTGTCCGGGCCCGGCAGGGGCAGTTCTTTTGCGGACGATCCGCCACAGAACGAATTGTTAGGCTGGTGAACATGACCGCCATGGCACCCACGCGCACCGCACCGGACCTCTCCTACCTCCTGGACCACACCAGTCACGTCCTGCGGACCCAGATGTCGGCGGCACTCGCCGAGATCGGACTCACGGCACGGATGCACTGCGTACTGGTCCACGCCCTAGAGGAGGAGCGGACCCAGATCCAGCTCGCGGAGATCGGCGACATGGACAAGACCACGATGGTGGTGACCGTGGACGCCCTGGAGAGCGCGGGCCTCGCCGAGCGACGGCCGTCCAGCCGGGACCGGCGGGCGCGGATCATCGCCGTCACCGAGAAGGGCGCGGAGGTCGCCGCGAGGAGCCAGGAGATCGTGGACCGGGTGCACACGGAGGCCCTGGCCGGCCTGGGCCGCGGGGACCGGGAGACCCTCCTGCGCGCTCTGGCCGGGCTGACCGAGGGCCGCCTGTCCACCCCGGCCGAGACCCCCGGGACGGCCCGCCGGGCCCGCCAGAGCCAGAAGTAAACGCACCCGGCCCGCACCGACCTACCCAGCACCCCGCATGGCCGGCATCCGCAGAGAATGGAACCGAAAGAAATAGTCCGCAACAAAACCATCTGTTAGCGTCTCTCTTGTCGTCCCAACCGACAGGAGAGTCCGATGTCCGCTCCCTTGCCTGCCGACGCGCCTGCCGACGCGCCCGCACACACGCCTCCACACGCGCATACCGGGGCACCCGCCGCCACCCCCACGACCGGTCCGTCCACCGCCCGTGCGCGGCGGCTCGCGCTCGGGGTGATCGCCACCGGCCTGTTGATGACCGTGCTCGACGGCTCGATCGTGACCGTGGCCATGCCCGCCATCCAGAGCGACCTCGGGCTCTCACCGGCCGGCCTCAGCTGGGTGGTGAACGCCTACCTGATCGCCTTCGGCGGCCTGCTGCTGTTGGCCGGCCGGCTCGGCGACCTCATCGGCCGCAAGCGGATGTTCCTGGCCGGGACCGCGGTCTTCACTGCCGCGTCGGTACTGGCCGGCGCTGCCGGTTCCCCCGCCCTGCTGATCACCGCACGCTTCCTCCAGGGCGCGGGCAGCGCCATGGCCTCAGCGGTCGGTCTGGGCATCCTCGTCACCCTGTTCACCGAGAGCCGCGAACGCACGAGGGCCATCGCCGTGTTCAGCTTCACCGGAGCGGCGGGGGCTTCGATCGGCCAGGTGCTCGGCGGGGTCCTCACCGACGCCGTCGGCTGGCACTGGATCTTCCTCATCAACCTGCCGATAGGCGTCACGGCGCTGCTTGTCGCGGTGCGCGTACTCCCCACCGACCGGGGTCCCGGCCTCACCGCCGGGGCGGATGTCCTCGGCGCCGTCCTGGTCACATCGGGGCTGATGCTCGGGATCTACTCCGTCGTCGAGGTCGGGACGTACGGCTGGCTGTCGGCGCACACGCTCGGCCTCGGGGCCCTCGCGGTGGTCCTGCTCGCCGGGTTCGTCGCCCGGCAGGCCACTGCCCCGGCCCCGTTGCTGCCGCTGCGCATCCTGCGGTCGCGAAGCGTCTCCGGCGCGAACCTGGTCCAGATGCTCATGGTGGCCGCGCTGTTCTCGTTCCAGATCCTGGTCGCCCTGTACCTCCAGCGGGTACTCGGCCACGGCGCGGCGGCGACCGGCCTGGCCATGCTGCCCGCGGCGGCCGTCATCGGGGCCGTGTCACTCGGCGTCTCGGCCCGGCTCGGCGCACGGTTCGGCGACCGGAACGTACTGCTGCTGGGGCTCGCCCTGCTGATCGCCCTGCTCGGCCTCCTCACCCGGGTACCCGCGCACGGTCACTACGCCACCGATCTGCTGCCGCTGATGTTCCTCGCCGCGGGCTTCGGCCTGGCCCTCCCGGCGCTCACCGCGCTCGGCATGTCGGGGGCGGGCGAGGAGGACGCCGGACTGGCCTCCGGGCTGTTCAACACCACGCAGCAGATCGGCATGGCGATGGGCGTCGCCGTCCTCTCCACCCTTGCGGCCTCCCGCACCGACACCCTGCTCGCCGCGGGCCACGGACGGGCGGAGGCGCTGACCGGCGGCTACCACCTGGCGTTCGCGGTCGGCGGCGGGCTGCTCGCGGCCGCCTTCGTCATCGCGCTGACGGTACTCAGACGTCCCTCAGGCCATCCGCCCGTGCCCGAAGACCAGTTGAGAGGTTGATCCGCAATGACCGAGCAGCACCCCACCCCCGCACCGCAGACCGCACCGCAGGTCGCGCCCGCCGAGGACGAGCTGCGGACCGCGCCCGCCGAGGACGAGCCGCGGCACGGCCCCGGCACCGGTCCCGGCCCGCGGGTACTCACCGACGCCGAACTGTCCCGCCTGCTCCAGGAACAGCGGTTCGGGGTCCTGGCGAGCGTGCGGCGCACCGGGCACCCGCATCTGACCACCGTGCACTACACCTGGGACCCGGAGGAACGCGTGGTGCGCGTGTCCAGCACCGCCGACCGTCTCAAGCCCCGCCAACTGCGTACCGATCCGCATGCGGCGCTGCATGTCGACGGCCCGGACGTGTTCTCGTTCGCGGTCGCCGAGGGCGAGGCCGAGGTGTCCGCGCCGGCCACCGAACCCGGCGACGCGGTGAGCCGCGAACTGCTCTCCATGGCACCCGATTTCGCGGACCCGGCCGAGCAGGCGGCATTCCTGGACCAGATGGTCGCGGACCGGCGCGTCGTGATCCGGCTCCGCGTCTCGCGGCTGTACGGAACGGCGTTGGACATGCCCGCCGCGGAGTGAGCAAGCCAGCCTGGAGCAGGCCCTGCGGCCGGCCCCTGCGCTACGCCTCGTCCAGCTCCGCCGGCAGGGCGGGCCGGGGGCCCTCGTCGGGCACCATCACCAGGCGGACGGCCATCTGCCGGGCACCGGGCGGGTGTTCGCCGGGAGCGGTCATGTACTTGCGCATGAGCGTCTCGTACTCCTCGGCGAACGAGGCGACCTGCTCCTTCGTCATCCGCAGTCCCGAGCGGTAGATCCGGTTCCAGCCCTCGGAGGCGTCGTACCCGGCGTACGCCTTCACGACCAGGCCGAGGTCATGGGTCATCCGCAGTGCGCCGATCTTCACCGCGGCCTCGCGTTCGTCGGCCGTCATCTCCAGGCCGGGCGGGGTGAAGATGTCAGTCATGAGCGACCGCCACCAGCGCTCCCGGCCGGCGGACCGCTCCTCGATCTCCGCGATCAGCTCGAGGTCGGCCAGCTTGCGCAGGTGGTAGCTGGTGGTGCCGGTGCTCTCGCCGAGCGCCTTGGCGACGCCGGTGGAGTTGGCCTCGCCGTGCTCCCCCAGGTAGCTCAGGATGTCGCGGCGCACCGGGTTGGACAGCGCCTTGTAGAAGGCCTTGAGGTCCGGGCCGGTGAGCACTCTCTTCTCGGGGCGCTCGACCATGTCGGCCAGCGTACTGCAGAGGTTCTCTGCAGTGATCACAGCGATCGAGCACGGCAGATCACACAATGCAGAGAATGTTTGCAGAATTTCTCTGCAATCGCTACGTTGGTGCGGGCGGGGAGGCGTCACCGGACGCCGCCGGACTGCTCCCGGGGGTCGTTGTGCGGAAACACCTGGTCGGAACCGAGTCACTGGACACCCGGATGCGGGACGAGATCGACGACCAGGTCGCGGAGGCGTTCGACGCCTACCTGGCCGACCGGCTGGCCGAACCGGGGCCGCTGCGCGCGTCCGTGACCCGGGGCCGCACCGCCCTGGTCGTTCTGGGCACGGTCGGGCTGGGCGCGCTCGCGACGGCCGTCACTCCGGGCGGTGGCGCGGGCACCGGCTGGATCTGGGGCGCCATCGCGCTGATCGACGTCGTCTGGCTGCTGACCGCGCGTCGCCGCTGACACCCCGGGCACCGCTGTCGCCCCGGGCACCGCTGTCGCCCCGGGCACCGCTGTCGCCCCGGGCACCCCGGGAGCCCGCGGCGAGGGGCCGATGCGGCACCGGCGCGCGATGGAGAGGCTCTAGGATCCCGCCCATGGCCCCCGACCCCGGCTACATCTGCACCCGCTGCGGCGGACACCACACGGAAATCCCGATGGGGTACTCGACCATGGCCCCCGACGTCTGGGACGCGAGTCTGGAGAGCGACCCGGACAGCATGCTCTCGACGGACCAGTGCATCGTCAGACACGAGCACTACTTCATCAAGGGCCTGATCGAGATACCCGTGGCAGGCAGCGAGGAGCCGTTCTCCTGGGGCGTCTGGGTGTCGCTGAGCCGGGAGAACTTCGGCCGTGCCCTCGACGTGTGGGAGACCCCGGGCCGGGAGGCCGAGAAGCCGTACTTCGGCTGGCTGACCACCGAGCTGGGGCTCTACTCGCCCCGCACGACCAACCTGAAGACCAACGCGCACACCCGCCCCATCGGCCGGCGCCCGCTCATCGAGCTGGAGCCGACCGACCACCCGCTGGCCGTGGAGCAGCGGAACGGGATCACGCTCGACCGGGTCCGCGAGATAGCCGAAGCGGTCCAGCACGCCGAGGACAGCCCTTAGCGCTCCAGCCCGGAGCGCAGTTGTACGAAGCCCAGCTCGGCCGCATCGACCGCACCCCCGTGCACCTGGTCCGCCGTCCGTCCCTCGCTGATCAGGCGCCAGTTGTCGATGGCCAGGACGCGCAGGACCGCGACGATCTGGCCCGCGGCCAGCCGGTCGGGCGCCCGGTTCCCGAGGGCACGGGCGAGAGCGTCCTCGGAGCGGCTCTGGTACGCGTGGATCCTGGCGACCAGGGACGGCGTCCCGTACAGCAGCCGGTGGAACGCCAGCACCTCCGGGACGTCGCAGAGACCGGTGACCGGATCGCGCCGCTCCAGGCCGTCCAGGAAGTGGCGCCGCAGCGCGTCCAGCGGGGATTCGCCGTCCGCGCGGGCGGCGACCACCCGGGCGGACTCGTCCATGTGGTCGGCGAACCGGTGCAGGACGAGGTCCTCCTTGGACGGGAAGTACCGGAACAGCGTCGGCTTGGAGATGTCCGCGGCCGCCGCGACCTCCGCCACCGACACCTTGTCGAAGCCGCGCTCCAGGAACATCGAGATCGCGGCGTCGGAGACGGCCTGGTAGGTCAGCTGCTTCTTCCGCTCGCGCAGGCTCATCGGTGCGTTCGGCCCACGGGGCGCGTCCTCGCCCGCCGCCGCACCGGACCTGGGCTTCTCTCCGCTCATGACCATGAAGCGTACGCCCTTGACCTCAACCGGACTTGACGTCCACCGCTACTCAGCGCCGTCCCCGTCATCCGCCTCCGCCCCGCCGCGCCCCCGCTCCCCCTCCCGCTCCCGGATCAGCACGTCGATCCCGTCCAGCAGCCGTTCGAGGCCGAACCGGAACTCGTGCTCGGGGTCGTTCGGGGCCCATATGGCGCCGGTTGCCATCAGCCGGGAGAGCGCGGGATGGCGGCCGGGGTCGACGAGCCGGTCCAGCGTGCGGGAGCAGCCCTCCACGACCTCCCGCACCGGCACTCCGCGCGCCTCGACGACTCCGTCCAGATCACTCATGAGCAGCGCCTCGTTCCGCACGAAACCACTGACCAGAAGAATGACGGAGACCGCGTCACCCGGCCCCAGACCAGTGCCTTCGATGGCCTGGAGCCCCTGTTCCCACCAGGCGGCCGCATGCGGGCTCGCGGGCGGCCCGGAGACCGGAATGCGGACCATCCACAGATTGCGGTGGAAGACCCGACGCTGCGCCCAGGCCCACCGGGAGAGCGCCTCCCGCCAGCCGGCGCCTTCCTCCGGGGCAGGCAGCGGGGGCGGCGGCCCCATGGCCGCCTCCCGCATGAGCACATGGAGCTCGTCCTTGGCCGCCACGTACCGGTAGAGCGACATCGTGGAGGCACCGAGATCCTTGGCGACCCGGCCCATGGACACCCCGCCGAGCCCTTCGGACGCCGCCACCGTCACCGCGGCGCCCACGATGCGTTCCAGGCTCAGCCCGGGCCTGGGCCCCTTCACCGGGCGCGCCCGCAGCCCCCAGGCGGCCTCGATACTGGCCGGCAGGCCCGTACCGCCCGGCGAACCACGCCCTTCCGTCACCTGGACCCGCCTTCTTCCGACGCGCGGATCAGGATGCCGCAGCGGCCGGCGGCTGGGCGCGGAGCCACCGGAGGTAGGCGGCGGCGACCTCGCGCACGACCGGCTCCCGCGTCAGCCCGAGGGTCCGGTGCGCCGCACCCAGCGCCGCCCTGATCCGCCACGCCACTCGGGGCAGTTGGCGGAGGTTCGGCTCACCGTCCGGCCCGCGCAGCACGAGCGCGGCCCGGATCACGTCCGTATACACCGACTGCGCCCGCTTGTACGCCATCAGCACCTCCAGATCGGTGTCCCAGCCTTTGACGCACTCGGGACGCCGCTCCTCGACCGCCCGCTGCCAGAGCCGGCCGACCCTGCCCGCCTCCCTGTCCGAGTACCGCATCAGGTGCAGATGCGTGGCGAGGTCGTAGAGCGGGTCACCGATCATGGCCAGCTCCCAGTCGATGGTCCACAGGTCCCCCGGGGCGTCGATGATGAAGTTGCGCCGGTGCAGATCGCCGTGGACGAGGGCGAAGGCGCGGGGGGTCAGCGACTCGGCCTGCCGCGCGAGCCCGTCCAGGGCCCCTTCCCGCACTCCGAGATCGTCGAACAGGGAACGGTAGGGGGCGCCGTGCTCCCGGTACACCCGCTGCTCGGTGAAGTGCAGCAGCCGGTTGAGGAACCCGCGGGAGTCCCCGTCGTGGGGACGGTCCGCGCCGTCACAGAGCCGCTGGGCGTCGATGGCGCGCACGTCGAAGGAGGTGAGTTCGGCGAAGAGGGTCCCGAGTTGCGTCCGGTGCCTCGCCGACAGGGCCTTGCTGGGCAGTACGCCCTGGCCGAGCGTGCGGCCCTCGATGAAGCCCTGCAGCAGCACGCCTCCGTCGATCTCGATGATCTCGGGAACGCGGGTCACCCGGCCGCGCAGCGTACGGAGCAGCTCCTCCTCCGACGCGAAGCACCGCCGGTCGAACCAGAGCAGACCCTTGCGGGGCTCCCGGAGCTTGACTCGGGTGCGGCTGCCGGGTGGCGCGACGACGTACGTCTCGTGGTGGTGACCCTTGAGCGGGCCCTCGATCGAAGGGTCGGCGGCGGACAGCCCGGCCTCCATGTATCGGTGCCTTCGGTGGTACGGAGTGCTGAGGGAAAGTTACTCGCGCCGTCGGGGGCGCGGGCACTTTTCACAGTGAAGTCATCCGCCCGTACCAAAGGTGGCGGACGGCCCCGGGCCTCGTTCAGCGCTGCTCGGCGGCAGCGCCCTGCACCACCTCCACCAGCGAGCGCAGCCGCCGCACGACCACGGCCCGCCCGGAGCCCAGTTGGCCCCTCTTGTGATCGTTCTTGGCATATCCGATGAAGGGCACTCCGAGCGCCCGGGCCGCCAGCAGGTCGGCCGGTGAATCCCCGATCATCAGCGCGTCGGCGGCAGCCGATCCGGTCGATTCCAGTGCGCGGCCCAGGCAGTGCGGATCCGGTTTCAGCAGCCGGGGATCGGGCGCCCGGCCATGTATGTGCCTGCCAAAGCAGTCCGCCGTGCCCTGTCTGCCGAGGTAGCGCGCCACCGCGTCGGCCGAGTTGTTGGTCGTCACCGCCAGCCCGTATCCCTCCTCGTGCAGCAGCCGTATCAACTGGTCCGCGTCCGGTGTGGGATCGGCGCTTCCCGCCGCCCTGACCTCCTCGTCCGTGAGCCGGCGCTCGAGCCTGGCGACCAGCGCGCGGCCCGCACCGGCGTCGGCGACCGCCTTCAGCATGGCCAGCGGGTCGCGCCCGCCCTCGTGCGCGCGCACCAGAGCGGGATCGCCCCCGTGCGCCGCCAGCTCACCGGCCAGCACTCCCGCGATCAGGACGGACGTGTGGTCGGAGAAGAGATCGCAAACGGGTCCGTCGAAGTCGAAGAACACGCATTTCGCGGACGCGAAGAGGGCCTGCAACTCCCTCGGGTGCGGGTGGGTCACATCGCTCCGTCCGTCGGGAGTTCGGCAGTCGCCGGAGAATTCCACCCTCCATACTGCCTTCGGGCGGGGCGGACCACAGAGGCCCGGGACCGTCAATCGCCTTACGTGTCAAGACAATTGGGGCAGAGCGTCAGGCATCCAGATCCACCGGGGTCGCGATGGTGTTCCACAGGCTCTCGAACCACTCCGCGGACTCCGTCACGAAGAGCCGGTCCCGCACCCCGGCGGAACTCTCGAAACGGAAGAGCGTCGAGCGGCTGCCCAGGACGTCGAAGAGCCGTGTCGGAACGCCCTCGATCGGCTCCTCGCGCTCCTCCACCGTGTAGTACGCGAACAACGCCTCCGAGCCGTTCAGCACGTACAGCTTCACGGGAGGGGTGAACGGAAGCGCCCTCATGATCACCTCGGTGCCCAGCTCGCTGGTGCTGCGCAGTGATTCGAGGTTCTGCCGCAGCACCTGCCCCTGGAGGTTGCGCAGTTTCAGCCAGCGCTCGTGCACCGACTCGTCCCCGTCCAGGAGTTCGGCGCGCCGGGGAAAGGCCAGCGCGATGTCACGGGCGGGCAGCAGCACCCGCACCTTCACCGAACGCGGCTTGAGCTCACCCGCCCTGATGCGCGTCAGGGACTCGGAGAGCGCGGGGACGAACGACTCCGCCGTCAGACAGAGCGCGTCGATGCGCACCTCGTCGTTCTCGAAGGCGCGCAGCACCCGGTGCCCGAGCACCGCCGCCGTCTGCTGGGGCACCTCGGTGTCCGGCAGGCTCGCGACCCTGGGCGGCGCCCCGCGGGTGATCGCGGTCAGCAGACCGTCCCCCTGGAGCCGTTGCAGCGCCAGCCGGACGACGCCCCGGTCGACGCCGAACTCCCCTGCCAGCACCGCCTGGGTGGGCAGTGGGTCACCGGGCTTGAGCTCGCCGGTGCGGATACGCGCCCGCAGCGCCTCGGCCAGGTGCTCGGGCGAGGGCTTGCGGTCGCCGTTCATCGCTGTGCGCTCAGGAGTCACAACAGAACGCTACAACTTCTCACCATTCTACGGGAGTTGTTGAAGAGTTGTTTATGAGATGGCACCAACTGGGAACAACTCAGGTAGTTGGTCGCAACCTTGTACGGATACGACCCCCGTACCAGCACTCGCACTTCCCGCTCGCCCGTCCACCGTCGTACGGGTGTTGCTCGCGCATCGGCAGATTTCCCGAGCGTCCTCGCTCCCCCACCTCCTGAGGAGGGACCGCCATGCCCTGGACCACCCTTGCCTTCGAACAAGTCGTCCAATGGAAGTTCGGCCTGGCGGGCGGAGTGAGCGCGTCACTCATGGCCGCCGGCTACAAGCTGGGCAACACCAAGTGCATGATCATCGGCTGCACCGGCCTCGCGCTGATCCTCGGCTCCGGTGGCCACCACTGAGGCCCCGGCCGCCCCCTCAGAACACGTCCGGGCACCAGGCCCGCCGCCCCGCCCGGAACACCACGTCCGCCCGGGCCGCCGCGCCCGGGGTCAACTCCTCGACCCGGTCCAGGGCGGCCAGCCGCAGGGCCGACTCGTCACCGAGGTACAGGGTCCCCAACTCGCGTACGTCCATGGCCAGATCGGCCGAACGTGTCGTCGGGGCGCAGGTGGCGCCGGCCGGCGAGGCGTCCAGGTGGAAGCGGCCGGTGGTGAGGCCCGTGGCGTCGTGGATGTCCAGGACCAGCGAGCCCGGGACCGCGTAGGTGCGGGCCTCCAGGGCGCGTACGACATCCAGGACGCGCAGCCACATGAAGTCCGCGTGCGTCACCACCCGGGCCGCGCGCGGGTCCGGGAGGAGGAGGGGGAGCAGGTCGTCGGGGGCGCGGTTGCCGGTGCGGACGGTGGTGACCCAGTCGACCGAGCAGAGGAAGCGCCACAGCGCCCGTTCCGCCGCCGGGGTCGTCGCGATCATGCTGTGCACCGTCGCCCGGTTCAGGGGCTGCTTGGTGTCGCCCCAGTGGTCGTCGGCCCGGTAGACGAGGAGGCCGTCGACGGTGCCGTCGGCAGCGCGGTGGACGGCGTAGAACGGCTCCGTCCAGTGGTCGTGCGCGAACAGGGACCGGCCCGTCGCCAGGTCCCACCAGCGGTCGTTGCGGCTCACCACGCCGTGCTGCCGGGCCCGCAGCCGGTCGTGGAGCGCCGGGCCCAGCTTGCGCACCTCCGGCGCGTCCACCAGGTCGATCCGGCCGCCGTCCTCGGCCGCCGTCCCGGACAGCCGGGGGTCGAGGCCCGCCCGGGGGACGTCGATCTCCCACTCCGTGGTCCAGGCCGCGGGGCCGAACCCGTACCGCCCGTAGATCGGGTACTCGGCGGCGATCAGCGTGGCCGCCACATCGCCGCGCTCCCTGGCCGCCGCCAGGTCCCCGGCCATCAGCCGGGTGAGCAGCCCGCGGCGGCGATGCGTGGGCGACACCGTGACGTTGGTGACCGCGTCCGCCGGCACCGTCGCCCCGCCGACCACCGTCAGCTCCTGCGCGAACGAACGGAACGTCGCCACGCACCGCCCGGCGTCGAACACCCCCTGGGTGCGGTTCAGATCCACCAGGGGCAACCGTCCCGCCACCTCGTCGTCCGACGGGGTCGGCGCGCGCAGGAAGCCGGTGTTCAAGGCGCGCAGCCAGTCGGCGAACTCGGACTCGGTGACGGTACGGGCCTCAAGGCTGTTCATGCGCTCCACGCTAGACACGGCGGGTCGGGGATGTCGCCCGCATTTCCCGCAGGCGGGGAGGGGAGTGGCAGCCGACCGTCGGCCGGAGAGAGAACGGGGGGGCTTGCCCCGCGCGGGTCAGAACGCCGCGCGGATCTCCCCCACCTCCGCGCCGCCACCCAGCAGCGGCGCCCTGCCGATCCGCGACACCACCGGTGCGTCGACGCCGAGCAGGCCGAGCACTCGGGCCAGGACCGGGCCGAGCGCCCTGGTCGCACCGTCGTCGATCTTGAAGGCCAGCGCCCTGCCGTCCGCGAGCGCCACCGCCTGGACCGCCTCCGCACCCATCTTGGAGAGCGTCCCGGGCACCTCGCTCATCAGCCAGGTGTCCGGGCGGCGGGTCCCCGCCACGTACTCGGGGTGTGCGCGCATCGCGTCCGCCACCCGGCGCTCCGCCGTGCCCGGCGCCGCCGTGACGAACGTACGGAACGCCCGCGCGAGACCCACCAGCGAGAGGGCCATCAGCGGCGCTCCGCAGCCGTCGGTACCGACGGCTGCGACCGGTTCGCCCGCCGCCTCCTCGACCACCTGCTGAACCAGTCGCTGGAGCGGGTGCGCCGGGTCGAGATAGCCGGCCGGGTCCCAGCCGTTGAGCCCGCACACCGCGAGCATCGCCGTGTGCTTGCCCGAGCAGTTCATCGTGATCCGCTCCCGGACGTGGCCCGCGGCGAGATACGTCTCCGCCTCGACCGGGTCGAGCGGAAGGTCCGGCGGGGTCTGCAGATCGTCGGGAGACAGCCCGTGCTCCGAGAGCATCCTGCGTACGAGATCGAGGTGGAAGCCCTCGCCCGAGTGGCTCGCGGCGGCCAGCGCCAGCCGCTCCCCGGACAGGTCGAGCCCGGCCCGCAGCACGGCAGCCGCCTGCATCGGCTTGTTCGAGGACCGCGGGAAGACCGGCGCCGCCGGATCGCCCAGGGCCAGTTCGACACTGCCGTCGGCGGCCAGGACGACCAGCGACCCCCGATGGTGGCCCTCGACGAAACCGGACCGTACGACCTCGGCCAGCACGGGCGGGGCGGCGGGCACCGGATCGGATATGGCGGACGGGGCTGCGCTGGAGGTCATGGTGGCCTTCCGGGGACGGGCGGGACCCGCCCCCGGAAGGTTTGCCTCAGGCGAGCAGGTCGTCTACTTGTGCTTCCCCGTCACGGTACCTGCAGGCGATCTCCGCACTGCAGTCGTCCGCCGTGCGCTGGAGCCGGTGACGGCGCCGGGAGACCTGCTGCTCGTAGCGGACCAGGCGCCCCATCGCCGTGTGCAGCTCTTCGTCCGTACGGGCGTCGAGGTCGGAGAGTTCGACCTCGGCGAGCGTCTCGGCCGCCAGCTGCCGGTACTCGTCGCTGCGCGGGGTGCTCAGCGTGACGTGCCGGGCGGAGGAGCGGTGCAGCGACGGGGTGTCGGCGAGGATCTCCGAGAGCCGGTCCACCACCGGTGACTCGGGGTCCCGCCGCCGGGCCAGCTCGGCCCGCAGAATGTCGATGCGCCCCTGCACAAGCCGCCGCACATAGCTGAGATCGGCCTCGTCGCTCTGCGAGTCGCGGCGCAGTGCGCGCAGCTCCGGCAGGCGCAGGGCGCCCAGTTCGGGCAGGGGCGCGGCAGGACCGTCGTCCGCGCCGTGTCCGGTCCGCTGCACGGGTGGGCGCATGGTGCTCGTGCTCGTACCCGCACTGCTGTTGACGCCGGCACGCGTGACCGGCACGGTGCCCGGGGAATGCCCGGTTCCATGGGTGCTCATGCTTGTGTCCATCCCCTCGACCGGTGCGTCGGCGCACCGCCTCCCGAGCATGGTGCCACTCCGAGGGTGCCGGTGGAGGTGCTCTGTACCCGTTCAGCCCAAGATAGGTTGGTCTGTATGCGTGCAGTGATACAGAGGGTGGACGGTGCGAGCGTCACGGTGGCCGACGCCGGAGGCGAGGGCGGCCGAGCCGCCGTGGTCGGCGAAATCATCGGCGAGGGCCTGTGTGTGCTGGTGGGAGTCACCCACGGGGACACCTCGGAGAAGGCGGCGCAGCTCGCCCGCAAGCTCTGGTCGGTCCGCATCCTGGAGGGCGAGAAGTCCTGCTCCGATGTGAATGCACCGCTTCTGGTGATTTCGCAGTTCACTCTCTACGGGGACGCCCGCAAGGGCCGCCGGCCCACCTGGAACGCCGCCGCGCCCGGGGAGATCGCGGAGCCGCTGGTCGACGAGGTCGTCGCCCAGCTGCGGGCGCTGGGGGCGCAGGTGGAGACGGGCCGGTTCGGCGCGGACATGCGCGTCTCGCTCACGAACCACGGCCCGTTCACCGTCATCGTCGAGGTCTGACCCGGGGGTCGGGGGGCCGGGTTCCGGACCGGACGCCCAGGCCTGATCCGGGCCTGGGCCCTCGCCCAGGCCCGGCCCGGGCCCGAGCCCTCAGGGCTCGACGACCGTCTCCTGGGCCGCCGCCGTGTCCCCCGCCATCAGCTCCGCGTCCACCGCCACGTTCCGCTTCACCAGCGCCAGGGCGATCGGCCCCAGCTCGTGGTGGCGGGCCGAACTGGTGATGAAGCCCAGCTGACGGCCCTCGGCCCCGTCGGCGGCGAGCCGGACCGGTGTGCCGTGACCGGGCAGCAGCACCTCGCTGCCGTCCAGGTGCAGGAAGACCAGGCGCCGGGGCGGCTTGCCCAGGTTCTGCACCCGGGCCACGGTCTCCTGGCCCCGGTAGCAGCCCTTCTGGAGGTGCACGGCCGTGCCGATCCAGCCCAGCTCGTGCGGAATGGTGCGGTGGTCGGTCTCGAAACCGAGGCGGGGACGGTGCCCCTCGACGCGCAGCGCCTCGTAGGCCAGCACCCCGACGGCCGGGCCGTTCTCCGCCGCGTACGCCTCCAGGCCGGCGCGCGGCAGGAACAGGTCGCGGCCGTACGGCGTCTCCCGTACGGCGACGCCCTCCGGCACTCCGGCGATGGAACCGGCCGGCAGGTACACGACGGCGAAGTCCTCGGTGCGGTCGGCGACTTCGACCCGGTAGAAGAACTTCATCGACTCCAGATAGGCGATCAGCTCGCCCTGGGTGTCCGGCTCGACGTGCATCCACACGGTCTCGCCGTCGTCCACGAGGTACAGGGCGTGCTCGATGTGCCCGTTCGCGGTGAGGATCAGGGATTCGGTGGCCTGTCCCGGCGCGAGGTCGCTGACGTGCTGGGTGATCAGGAGGTGCAGCCACGCCAGCCGGTCGCTCCCGGTGACGGTGACGACGCCGCGGTGCGAGAGGTCGACGAGGCCGGAACCGTCGGCGAGGGCACGCTGCTCGCGGAACAGGTCACCGTAGTGCGCGGCGACGCCTTCGTCGCGGCCCTCGGCGGGGACGGCGCCGGGCAGGGACAGCAGGGGGCTCTTCATGCGACCAGCGTACGACTCGGCCTAGGCCTCGGGCCCGGGAGCCGGGTCGGCGGCGGTCGCGGACGCCTTCGCGGCGCAGTCGGCGCAGCGGCCGAAGATCGCGAAGTGCTTCATGTCCGTCTCGAAGCCGAAGGTGCCGCGCAGCTTCTCGGTGAATTCGGCGACGACACCGACATCGGCCTCGATGACGTTCGTGCAGTCCCGGCAGACCAGATGGATGTGGTGGTGGCGGTCGGCCAGGTGGTACGTCGGGGCCCCGTGCCCCAGATGGGCGTGGCTGACCAGCTCGAGCTCCTCCAGGAGCTCCAGCGTCCGGTAGACGGTCGAGATGTTCACACCGGACGCGGTCCGGCGCACCTCGGAGAGGATGTCGTCGGGCGTCGCGTGTTCCAGCGTGTCGACGGCTTCCAGGACAAGCTGCCGCTGCGGCGTCAGCCGGTAGCCGCGCTGCCGAAGATCGGTCTTCCAGTCGGTGCTCACCACAGGCCCCAGTGTAGGTCCGGGTCCGCCGCCGGAGCCCGCCTACTTGAAGAACGCGATCCCGTCGTCCGGCAGGTCGCCGAGGCTCTTCGCCATCGCCTCGACCTCTTCGGGGGTGACGACCTTCTTCAGGTGCGCCGACATGTACGGCCGCAGCTCCACATCGGGCGTGGACTTCTCGCCGACCCACATCAGGTCGCTGTTCACATAGCCGTAGAGCCGCTTGCCACCGTTGTACGGGCCGGAGGCCGCCGTCCGGGCCACCGCGTCGGTGACCAGGTCGATCTGCGGCTTCTGGTGGGCCAGCTCGCCGTACCAGATCTCGATGACGCCCTGGTCGCGGACCATCACGACCTCGACCTTGCGGTCCTTGTCGATGCGCCAGTACCCGGACTCGGACTCCAGCGGCCGGACCTTCTCGCCCTCGGCGTCGAGCACCCAGGAGCGCGAGACGTACTCCAGGAAGTCCCGGCCGTCGTGGCTGAAGGAGACCTCCTGGCCGAAGTTGCACTTCTCGGCTCCGGGGAAGTCGGACACACCCGCGCCCGCCCAGTTTCCCAGGAGGAAGGCCAGCGGGACGAGGTCCGGGTGGAGGTCGGACGGAATCTCGATCATGAGCGGCTCAGACGATCTGTGAGGCGGGGGGACGGGGGAAGCGAGGGGCGCGGAAGGTCAGCGCTGGCCCTGGTAGAGCTTCTTCACGGTCACGCCGGCGAAGGCGAGGGTGCCGACACAGACCAGGACCAGCAGGGTGGTGAAGAATGCCTCAAGCACGGGAGCTCCTTGAACGAGCGGTATGGCAGCAGTACGGGCCGGGCCCCAGCCTAATGGGTGGAGCCCCGGCCCGCCGGTCCGGGGTTTGCCGCGGAGCGGGTCGGCCCGGCGGGCGGTTCCGCGGGATCACCGTCCGGTGGAAGAGGGCCGGGGCGTCCCCCGGCGGCGAGGATTACAGTTCGGAACATGCCGAAGAAGCTCGTGATCAAGGTGACCGCAGGCGCCGATTCCGCCGAGCGCTGCTCGCAGGCGTTCACGGTGGCGGCGGTGGCCGTCGCCAGTGGGGTGGAGGTCTCGCTCTGGCTGACCGGGGAATCCGCCTGGTTCGCCCTGCCGGGGCGGGCCGCCGAGTTCGAACTGCCGCATTCGGCGCCGCTGCCGGATCTGATCGAGTCGGTCCAGGCTGGCGGCCGGATCACTCTCTGCACCCAGTGCGCGGCCCGTCGCGACATCACCGAGCAGGACGTCCTGGAGGGCGTACGGATCGCCGGGGCCCAGGTCTTCGTCAGCGAGATCATGGCCGACGGCGTCCAGGCACTCGTCTACTGACGTCTGCCGACGTCTACTGACCCTGCCGGCGTCTACTGATGTCAGTCGGCGACGTCTACTGACGCGCCCGGTCCCGTCCGCCGGCCGGACCGGGCCGCTCGCTCGTCACGGCCGGCGCTTCCTGCCGTCGAGCTCCTCCCACCACTCGTCGGACTCGGGATCGCCCGTCGGTCCGTCCTTGCCGGACCGGGACCGGGACCGGGTCCGGGGAGGGGCGCGGGGCGGTGTCCGCGGCGGGGCCTGGGGTCTGGCCGGCGGCGGGGCGGGGTCGTCCCACCAGCGGTCCTCCGGCCCTTTCCGGTTGGCGACTATCGCCGCCACGGGCGGGATCACCATCGCGAGCACGCACATCGCGATGGCTGCCGGAACCGACCAGAGCCTCACGAAGGCCCAGGCCGAGACGAAGAGGACGAGGCATACGCCCATCATCAGGAAGTAGGCGCGCCGGCGTCGGCGGTACATGCATCCAGCGTAGGCCCGATCGAGCCGTCCGGCCGGTCCTGGGCCGCACCGCCCTTCCGTCCCGTCCGGCCGGTCCCGGGCCGTACCGCTTCCCGTCCCGCCGAGCCCCGGGCCGTACCGCTTCCCGTCCGGGCAGGACGAAGGGCCGTACCGCTTCCCGTCCGGACGGCGCGAAGGGCCGTACCCCGGTTCAGAAGGCGTCCAACCCCCTGGGATACGGCCCTTCGCGCCGTCGTCGGCGGAGCAGGTGGCAGCTACTGGACGGCGATGGCCACCTCGGAGAGGCCACCCGTCTGTGCCACGACCGTGCGGTCGGCGCTGCCGCCGGGGACGAGGGCGCGCAGCGTCCAGGTGCCCTCGGCCGCGTAGAAGCGGAACTGTCCGGTCGCCGAGGTCGGGACCTCGGCGGTGAACTCACCGGTCGAGTCCAGCAGACGCACGTAGCCGGTGACGGGCTCGCCGTCACGGGTCACGCTGCCCTGGATGGTGGTCTCACCGGGCTTGATCGTCGAAGCGTCGGGGCCGCCGGCCTTTGCTCCACACATGGTGTTCTGTCCTTCTGGTCGGGGGTCGTGCTGGTCCAGGTGGTGCGGAGCTACTTGTTGGCGCCCAGCTCGATCGGCACGCCCACGAGGGAGCCGTACTCGGTCCACGAGCCGTCGTAGTTCTTGACGTTCTCCTGGCCGAGCAGCTGGTGCAGCACGAACCAGGTGAGCGCGGAGCGCTCACCGATGCGGCAGTAGGCGATGGTGTCCTTCGCCAGGTCGACCTGCTCGTCCTCGTAGAGGGCCTTGAGCTCGTCGTCCGACTTGAAGGTGCCGTCGTCGTTGGCGTTCTTCGACCACGGGATGTTGCGGGCGCTCGGCACGTGGCCGGGGCGCTGCGACTGCTCCTGCGGGAGGTGGGCCGGGGCGAGCAGCTTGCCGCTGAACTCGTCGGGCGAGCGCACGTCGACCAGGTTCTGGTTGCCGATCGCCTGCACGACGTCGTCGCGGTAGGCGCGGATCGACTCGTCCTGCGGCTTGGCCTTGTACTGGGTGGCCGGGCGGGACGGGATCTGGTCGCCGTCGACCAGGTCGCGGGAGTCGAGCTCCCACTTCTTGCGGCCGCCGTCGAGCAGGCGGACGTCCTGGTGGCCGTAGAGCTTGAAGTACCAGAACGCGTAGGACGCGAACCAGTTGTTGTTGCCGCCGTACAGGACGACCGTCGTGTCGTTGCCGATGCCCTTGCCGGACAGCAGCTCCTCGAATCCGGCCTGGTCGATGAAGTCGCGGCGGACCGGGTCCTGGAGATCCTTGGTCCAGTCGATCCGGATCGCGTTCTTGATGTGGTTCTTCTCGTACGCGGAGGTGTCCTCGTCGACCTCGACGATGGCAACCTTCGGGTCGTCGATGTGGGCCTCGACCCAGTCGGCGTCTACCAGGACGTCACTGCGGCTCATTCTGTTCTCCTCCGGGGCAGTCTGCGGCGAGATGATGCGAGATGGTGCGGGATGCGGGTGCGGGGCGCGAGGTTCGGCGCGTGCACAGAGGCATCGGGATGGCCCCGACGAACGGTCGAAGGGCCGGGAATGCGGGAAATCGACGCTTCCCGCTCAGACAGTGCGACAGAGCATGGCGGCGACGCGGCACAGGTCCACTGCCCGCCGCTTCGTGAGATCCGCCCGTCCCCGCTGTGGGAGACCGCTAATAGAGCACTGCATGGGACCGATCGTAGGGACGTACGGGCGGACATGTCACCGCCGTGTCGCATACTGAGACGCGATCGTCCAGCATTCGGGATTCGATGCGGACCCGGCCCGCGTCCGGCGCCGCCGCCGGGGCGTGGCGCCCGTCGGTCATCTACGGAACGGACTCGACCGTCTCAGTATGTGGCGCGGGGGACGGAAAGCGCGGGCGCCGTGCCGTGCGTGACGAGCCACTACCCGTTCGGAACGGGAGTTATCCGGCGAGCGAGACCTCGGTACCGGTCACCGAGATCTCCAGGCCCGCGGCGGTCGGCTGGATCTTCTGCAGCTTCAGGCCGTTCGGCAGTCCGCCGATCTCGCGGTCGAAGTCGGTCTTCTCACGCACCAGCTTCTCCAGGCCGGGGATTCCCTCGCCGGGCACCTTGTCGGCGTGCACCCGGACCGTGTGGCCGTCGACCAGGGTGACGGTGGACAGGACGCTGCGCGTGACCGTGCGGCCCAGGATGTCGACCGAGCCGGTCACCTTCACCTTGCCGTTGCCGCCGTACTCGACGGCGATGTCCTCGCTGGCCGCCTTGGTGAGGTCCGCGTAGGAGACGAGCGCCGTGCCGGTCGCCCGCTCGGCGGTGGCGCCGGAGAAGCCGTTGGTGAGCCGCACCTGGTGCAGTTCGGCGTTCATCCTGCTGATCCGGAGCTTGCGTCCGCCCGCGCTGGTCTCGATCCCGGAGATCTTCACGTCGATCTCGTCGAGCTCCGATCCGGCGACCTGGGTCAGGAACGGGAAGCCCTTGATGGAGACGTCCGTCGAACCGATGTCCGCGCCGGAGACCTTCACCCGGTCCGCGGCCTGTGACTCGGCGAAATACACCGCAGCCCGATCGACGGCGATGAACACGCCGGCCAGAACCACCACGATGACCAGCAGTATTCGTAGTGCACGCATGCCTGTCCTCCCCCACCACGTCCGTTCGGACCCCTGGCGCCCGTGAGCCTACCCGCGGCCGCACGTCGCCCCCCGGGTGATCGACGAGCGGAAGCCCCCCATCGGTTCCCGGTGGGGGGCTTCGTCCTGCTGTGACCCGCGGGGCGGGAGGTGCGAGGGAGGCGGCGACGGCGGTGCGACGGGTTACGAGATCGCGCGGCCGATCAGATACACGGCAGGGGCGGCCGCGGTGAGCGGCAGCGCCACTCCGGCCGTCATGTGCACGAAGCGGGACGGGTAGTCGTAGCTCGCCACCCGCAGCCCGATCAGCGCACAGACACCGGCCGCGAGACCGAGCAGCGCGCCCTTCGCGCCCAGATCGGTCACGGCACCCGCAACGGCACCGGCGCCCGCGGCGACGATCAGCGCCGCGACGACCGAGACCGGTCCGGGCAGCGGCAGCGCCCGTGCGAGCACCGCGAGGGCGACGGCGACTCCGCCGACCGTCACCGCGTCCGGGACCGCCGCGAGGTGGCCTGCGGCCAGAACCGCGAGCGCGGCCGAGGCGACGGTGGCCATCAGCCCCTGCATCCGCTCGTCGGCGCCCGCCCGGCTGCGCAGCTGGAGGACGACGGTGAGCAGCACCCAGACGCCGAGCGTGCCGAGGATCGCGGCCGGACCGTTCTCCCGGCCCGTGGCCAGCAGCACCACATCGGCGACGAGGCCACCGGCGAACGCGAGCGCGATGCCCTGCCGGGCCGGCCACATGCCGTTCAGCCGGAACCACCCGGCCGCGGTCACGGCCTGGAGCAGCACCAGCGGGACCACGAGGGCGTAGGACCCGATGGCCGCCCCGAGCGCGAGCAGCAGCCCGAGCCCGGCGGTGATCGCGGCGGGCTGCATCCCGGGCGCGATGATCGGCGAACGGCCCTCGGCGCGGGCGCGCTGGGCGTCGGTGATCCGGCTGTTGCCCAGGGTGGTGGGCGCGCTGTACCCGCTGTCGTCCTGAACGGCCTCCGCGGAAGCGCCCGCAGCGGCGGGCCCGGCGGGAGCCGACGGCGCCTCGGGGGGCAGTGGGTACGCACCGGAGGCGCCCTGCGGCGGCAGCTGCGGGGACGGGTAGGCGGTGCCGGCGGCCGGCTGCGCGGGTTCGGCGGGCTGCGCGGCGTGCGCGGCGTGCGCGGCCTGCACCGGCTGCCTCCGCTGGATGGTGGGCTGGTACTGGGTGTCCCAGGTCTGGCCCTCCCAGGTCTGCGCGACGACCTGCTCCCCGGCCGGCCAGTCGCCCCCGGACTGCGGCTGCACAGCGTGGTGGGTCGGCTGGGGTTGCTGGGGCTCGTACGACTGCTGGGGCTCGTACGGCTGCTGAGGCTCGTACGACCGCTGGGGCTCGTACGACTGCTGGGCGGGCTGGTACGGCTGCTGGGCCGCCTGCCGCGGGTCGTACGCGGCCTGCGGCTGCTGCTGGGCGTACGGGGCCGGGTCGCCCGCGTACGGCGTCTGCTGCCCGTAGGACGGTTCGCCGTACCGCGAGCCCTCGTGGTCCTGCTGCCGGGAGGCGGGATCGGGCCGGCTCCGGTCCGCGTGGGCCTGGTCCCCGTAAGCCTGCTGCTGCCCGTACGGCTGCTGCGGCTGCGGCTCCTGCCTGTACGGCTGCTGCTGCGGCTCCTGGCCGTACGGCTGCTGCTGATCGCTGCTGCTCATGTTCTGCGGTTCACCCTCCTGCGAACGGCGGGAGCACCTCGACCGTGCCGCCCTCGGCAAGGCGTACGGTCTCATGGCTCCGGGTCCCGACGGGGTCACCGTCGATGAGGAACGAGCACCTCTGAAGCACTCGGGCCAGCTCACCGGGGTGCTGCTCGCGCACCGCGTCGAGCGCGTCCTTGAGCGTCGCAGCCGTGTACGGCTCCTCCGCCGTCCCGGCAGCGGCCTTGGCTGCCGCCCAGTAGCGGATCGTTACCGCTGGCATTCGCGGCGCTCCTCTCGTCCCTCGTCGGCTCACACACATCGGCTGTCCATCATCGTTCACCGCGTCACCGGCCCGTCGCCCAGTCGGCGATGCGGGCGAGCAGGGGGGCGTCCGCCGCGTTCTCCGCGTGCCCCATGCCGCGCTCCAGCCACAGCTCGGCGGCGCCGTCCGCCGCCTCGGCCAGCATCCGCGGGTGGTCGAGCGGGAAGTACGGGTCGCGGTCGCCGTGCACGATCAGCAGCGGCGCCGGGGCGATCGACGGAACCGCCGCGACCGGGGAGAGCGGGACCGGGTTCCAGTCGTTGCGGTCGATCCTGGTCCGGAAGCCGTACCGCCCGACGAGCCGGCCGGTGGGGCGGGTGACCACCCAGTGCAGACGACGCATCGGGGCCGTCCCCCGGTAGTACCAACGCGCCGGAGCGCTCACGGACACCACCGCGTCCGCGTGCGCCTCCTTGTGCGCTTCTGTGCGCCCCTCGCGCGCCGGTACGGGTCCGGTGCCCCGGCCCTCCGTCGCGGGATCCGTATACAGCGCCCCGTGCCGGAGCACCACGGAACCCCCCATCGAGAACCCGACCGTAACGACGCGCCGGTGCCCGAGCGACCGCGCCCAGGCCACCGCGGCCGCCAGGTCCAGCACCTCGCGGTCCCCCACCGTGGACCGCCCGCCGGAGCCACCGTGCCCCCGGAAGGAGAACGTGATCACCGCCGCACGCTGGGAGAACACCTCCACGGCGCGCCGCACCGCCGGGCGGTCCGCCGAACCGGTGAAACCGTGCGCGACGACGATCGCCGTACCGGCGTCGCCGCCTTCCGCGCCGGCACCGTCATCTGCCGTACACGGGTCGTACACCGCCTCGATCAGGACCCCGTCATCGGCCCGCAATGCGGTCCGGAGCGGCGCGCGCGTGATCAAGGGAACAGAGGAACTCGGAAATCGCCCCTCGGACACAGAACTCATGTGGGCTATTCTGCTGGGAAGAGGATCCGGGCAATGCAGCCCCCGGGTCCTTTTGTGCTTTCCGCACGTTGTTACGACGACGTTTCGACAAGCTCAGCAGCCCTGGGCGCGGGGCCGCACCGGTAAAACCCGTATGACGAAACGTCGTACGGAACAACACCAATAAGCGTACGAAGCAGTGCCGCATACTCCCCCGGGCCCCGCCCGGGAGTGCCCCTCTCGCAGGGAACGAGGAGGACCGACGTAATGGGCGAGCCAACCGTGCACGATCATCGACCGACGACCCAGGCAGGTGGACGGCGATGAGTTCACTGCTGCTCCTGACGAACGCCCTCCAACCGTCGACGGAGGTGCTCCCCGCCCTCGGCCTCCTGCTGCACAGCGTGCGGGTGGCGCCTGCCGAAGGCCCCGCTCTCGTCGACACCCCCGGTGCCGATGTCATCCTCATCGACGGACGGCGCGACCTGCCCCAGGTGCGCTCCCTCTGTCAGCTGCTGCGGTCCACAGGACCCGGCTGTCCGCTGATCCTCGTCGTCACGGAGGGCGGCCTCGCGGCCGTCACCGCGGACTGGGGGATCGACGACGTGCTGCTGGACACGGCGGGTCCCGCCGAGGTCGAGGCGCGGCTGCGACTGGCCACCGGCCGGCAGCAGATCACCTCCGACGACTCCCCGATGGAGATCCGCAACGGCGATCTGTCGGTCGACGAGGCGACGTACAGCGCCAAGCTCAAGGGCCGGGTCCTGGACCTGACCTTCAAGGAATTCGAACTCCTCAAATATCTGGCGCAGCACCCGGGCCGGGTCTTCACCCGCGCCCAGCTGCTCCAGGAGGTCTGGGGCTACGACTACTTCGGCGGCACTCGGACGGTCGACGTACACGTCCGGCGGCTGCGCGCCAAGCTCGGCCCCGAGCACGAGTCGCTCATCGGCACCGTCCGCAACGTGGGCTACCGCTTCGTCGCGCCGGAGAAGGTCGAGCGGGCCGCCGCCGAGGAGGCCAAGGCCGCCGCAGCGAAGGCCGCGGCCGAAACCCTCACCCGTTCGGAGCAGCCGAAGGTTGCCGAGGTGGCGGAAGAAGCCCCGGTCCGGCCTGCCAAGAGGTAGGTATATCCGCGTAGACTGCCGCGCGTGGCCAAGGTGACGCGGGACGATGTGGCGAGACTGGCGGGGACGTCGACCGCAGTGGTCAGTTACGTCATCAACAACGGACCCAGGCCGGTCGCCCCGGCCACGCGCGAGCGGGTGCTCGCCGCGATCAAGGAGCTGGGCTACCGGCCCGACCGGGTCGCGCAGGCGATGGCGTCCCGGCGGACCGATCTCATAGGGATGATCGTGCCGGACGCGCGGCAGCCGTTCTTCGCGGAGATGGCGCACGCGGTCGAACAGGCCGCGGCCGAACGCGGAAAAATGGTGCTCGTCGGCAACTCGGACTACCGGGACGAGCGCGAGGTCCACTACCTGCGGGCCTTCCTCGGCATGCGGGTCTCCGGGCTGATCCTGGTGAGCCAGGGCCCCAGCGAGCGGGCCGCGGCCGAGATTGAGGCGTGGGACGCCCGTGTCGTGCTGCTGCACGAGCGGCCCGAGGCGATCGACGACGTCGCTGTCGTCACCGATGACGTCGGCGGCGCCCAGCTCGCCACCCGTCACCTGCTGGAGCACGGCAACGAGTACGTGGCGTGCCTCGGCGGCGTGGAGTCGACCCCGGCGGTCGGCGACCCGGTGGCCGACCACGTCGAGGGCTGGCGCCGGGCAATGCACGAGTCGGGGCGCTCGACCGAGGGCCGGCTCTTCCAGGCCCCGTACAACCGTTACGACGCCTACCGGGTGGCGCTGGAGCTCCTCGCGGGCCCGGACAGGCCCCCGGCCATCTTCTGCGCGACGGACGACCAGGCGATCGGCGTACTGCGGGCAGCGCGCGAGCTGCGGATCGATGTGCCGGGTGAGCTCGCGGTGGCGGGCTTCGACGACGTGAAGGAAGCCGGGCTGACCGACCCACCGCTCACGACGGTCTTCTCGGACCGCCCGGCCATGGCGCGAGCCGCCGTGGACCTGGTGCTCGATGACTCGCTCCGGGTGTCGGGCTCGCGACGGGAGCGGCTGAAGCAGTTCCCCTCGGCGCTCGTGGTGCGGCGCTCCTGCGGCTGCGGGGAGCCCCCGGCGGCCCGGCGCGGCTGAGAAAGCCCAGGTGGCGGGCGCGGTCTGGCCCGCTACCTCCGCTTTCACGTAACGGGGCCTCTACCCGTATGTCACAGCGGCGTCTTGATCCAACTCCGGCCGCAACGCCTCGCCGGAAGATAGATGTCCTATGAAGCAACAACGTCCGCCCAGCCGGAACGGGCGTTCCCCCCACTGCTTCTCAGGAGTCACGATGCGCGTCAAGAAGATCTCCGCTCTCGCCCTGGTCGTCGCCGCCGGCCTCTCGCTGACCGCGTGCGGCGGCAGCGACGGATCGAGCGCATCCGCCGACACCAGCACGTCCACCTCGGCGAGCGGCTCCAGCGGCGGCCAGGACGCCGGCTCCGGCGACGCGGGCAACTCCACCGGGGAGCAGAGCTCGGCCTCGGCCGCGGGATCGTCCTCGTCCAAGTCCGGCGCCGCCTCCACCGGCTCCGGCAAGGGCAGCGGCCTCAGCGCCAAGAGCGGGACCCCGAACTCGGCCGCGATGTGCCGGACCGACGATCTCGCCCTCAGCACCGCCGCCGCGGGCGTCAAGAACGAGCTGGTCGTCAACCTGAAGAACACCGGCTCCGGCAAGTGCAGCATGCACGGCTTCCCGGGTGTCCAGCTCGTGGGCCCCGACGGCCTCGGCGACACCGGTCCCGACGCCGCCCGCACCGACTCCAAGGCGTCCACCGTCACCATCGGGACCGGCGAGGAGACCCAGTTCCTGCTGCGCTACATCCCGGCCACCGACGGCTCCGGCAAGACCTACACCCGGCTCTCCGTCACCCCGCCCAACGAGAAGATCTCGGCCATCGCGAACCTCGACGACCTGACGATCACCGTCCCGGCATCCGCCGGCTCCCCCGACGTCTTCGTCGACCCGATCGGCTACCACACCGGCACCGGCAAGTAAGCGGGCCCCGAGCCGCTTCCGGCACCGGGCCGGGGGCCGCGCCCCCACGAGTGACGGGGCTGGGGGCCGCGCCCCCACTAGGGGCCCTTATATCGGGCATACGCGGTTCTGCCGGGCTTCTCAGGGCGTACTCACGTTGCTCTCATCTTGACTGGACATGCTCTTACACATGACAGAGAGCCAGCGCCCGAGCGGCGAGTACCCGATGTACCCCTCGTACGGCAACGGCGACGCGGCCTACCCGCCGCCGCCGTCATACCAGCCCGCGCAGCCGGTCGGCGCGGGCCACGGAACCACCGTGTGGCCCGGCCCCGGCACCACCGACGGGTACACCGGCGGCGAGGGCCACGGCGGCGGTGACGGGCACCAGGGTCCCGGACTGCCGCAGCCGGCCCCCGAGCCGCCCGCGTCCCGGCGCCGGGTCCGCCGCCCCGTCGCGCTCCTCGCGGCGGTGGCCATCGCGGCGGCCATCGTCGGCGGCGGCACGGCCACGGTGATCGGGCAGCTCACCGACCAGGGCACCGCCGGCACCGGCAGCAGCGTCATCCCCGGCACGACCGTCTCGCAGAGCAGCAAGGGCACCGTCTCCGGTGTGGCCGCCGCCCTGTCGCCGACGATCGTCGAGATCAGCGCGACCTCGACCGCGGGCGACTCCACCGGTTCCGGCGTGGTCATCACGTCCGACGGCGAGATCGTCACCAACAACCACGTCGTCGCGGGCGCCTCATCGGTCAAGGTGACGCTCAGCACCGGCAAGACGTACACGGCCGATGTGGTCGGCACCGACCCCGACAAGGACCTCGCCCTGATCAAGCTCCAGGGCGCGAGCGGGCTGAAGACGGCCACGCTCGGCGACTCCTCCAAGGTCGCCGTCGGCGACGAGGTCGTCGCGATCGGCTCGCCCGAGGGCCTGACCGGCACCGTCACCAGCGGCATCGTGTCCGCGCTCGACCGGGACGTCACGGTCGCCAAGGAAGACGGCGACAGCCAGAGCCAGGGCCAGGGACAGAGCCAGGGGCAGGGGCAGGGGCAGGGGAGCCAGGGCGGCGGGGAGCAGTGGCCGTTCGAGTTCGGCGGTCAGCAGTTCAACGGCGACACCGGCGAGTCCACCACCACGTACAAGGCCCTCCAGACCGACGCCTCGCTCAACCCGGGTAACTCCGGCGGCGCCCTGATCAACATGAACGGCGAGATCATCGGCATCAACTCCGCGATGTACTCGGCCAGTTCGGCCAGCAGCTCCAACAGCTCCAGCGCGGGCAGCGTCGGCCTCGGCTTCGCCATCCCGGTGAACACCCTCAAGGCCGACCTCGACACCCTGCGGGCCGGCAACAGCTCCTGAGGAGACACCCATGCACCACCCGGACGACAGCCCCGCGGGACCCGCGGGGCTGGCCCTGCCGCTCGCGCTCGTAGCGTTCCTCACCGAGCGCTCCGCGGACCAGGACACCGAGCAGAACACCGGCGGGCAGCCGCGCGCCACGGAGCTCCGCACCGGCGGCAACCGCGGACGCCGTGCCGCGCGACGCCGCGCCACGGCCGTGCGAGGCTGAGGGCGGGAGCACCGCTCCCTCCCCCGCACGGAACGAGAAGAGGACGAAGCAGCGATGAGCCCCGCCGAAGACGATCCGCAGCGCATCCTGATCGTCGACGACGAGCCCGCCGTACGCGAGGCCCTGCAACGCAGCCTCGCGTTCGAGGGATACGGCACCGAGGTCGCCGTCGACGGTCTCGACGCCCTCACCAAGGCGGAGTCGTACGCCCCCGACCTCATCGTCCTCGACATCCAGATGCCGCGGATGGACGGACTGACCGCCGCCCGCCGCATCCGTTCCACCGGCAGCACCACGCCGATCCTGATGCTCACCGCCCGCGACACCGTCGGCGACCGCGTCACCGGACTCGACGCGGGCGCCGACGACTACCTGGTCAAGCCCTTCGAACTGGACGAGCTGTTCGCCCGCATCCGCGCCCTGCTCCGCCGCAGCTCGTACGCGGCCGCGGCGGGCGGCCCCGTCCCCGACGACAACGTGCTCTCGTTCGCCGACCTGAAGATGGACCTCGCCACCCGCGAGGTCACCCGCGGCAACCGGCGCGTGGAACTGACCCGCACCGAGTTCACCCTGCTGGAGATGTTCCTCGCGCACCCGCGCCAGGTGCTGACCCGCGAGCAGATCCTCAAGGCGGTATGGGGCTTCGACTTCGAACCGAGCTCCAACTCCCTGGACGTGTACGTGATGTACCTGCGCCGCAAGACCGAGGCGGGCGGCGAACCGCGCCTGGTCCACACGGTCCGGGGCGTGGGGTACGCGCTGCGGTCCGGGGGTGGGGACGGATGACGGGACCCCTGCAACGCATCCGCGCCCTGCCGCTCCGGTCCCGGCTGGCACTGCTGGTCGCGACCGCGGTGGCGGTGGCGGTGGCGGCCGTTGCCGCGGCGTGCTGGTTCGTCACGCGGGCGCAGCTGGAGAACCAGCTCGACTCGACGTTGCGCGCCTCCAAGGTCGACAACGAATACCTGTCCAACCTCTACCGGTACTGCAACGGCACCGGCAAGTTGCAGCCCCGGCCCTACACGGGCCTCACCGTCCAGCTCATCGACGACGCAGGGACGGTGTGCATCGCCCCCGACTCGTCCGAGCTCCCCGTGACCTCGGCCGACCTCGCGGTGGTCGACAACGAGCGGCCCGGCGCACCGCACTCGGTGACCGCTGCCGACGGCGTGAAGATGCGCGTCGTCACCTACCCGGTGACGGCGTCACGCGGGCCCGGCCAGGCGGTCACCAACCTCGGCGTCTCCATCGCCCGCCCCCTGAGCGAAATCGACAAGCCCCTCTCCACCCTGGCCTGGGTCCTCGTCCTCGTCTCGGGCATCGGCGTCATCGGCGCGGGCGCCGCCGGCCTCTGGGTCGCCCGCTCCGGCCTGCGTCCCGTCGACGAACTGACCGAGGCCGTCGAACACGTCGCCCGCACCGAGGACCTCACCGTCCGCATCCCGGTCGACGGCGAGGACGAGATCGCGCGCCTCTCGCGCTCCTTCAACTCGATGACGGCCTCGCTCGCCACCTCCCGGGACCGCCAGGCCCAGCTGATCGCGGACGCCGGCCACGAGCTGCGCACCCCGCTGACATCCCTGCGCACCAACGTGGAGCTCCTCGTCCGCAGCGACGAGACGGGCAGGGCGATCCCGCCGGACGACCGCAAGGCGCTGATGTCCTCGGTCAAGGCCCAGATGACCGAGCTGGCCGCGCTCATCGGCGACCTCCAGGAGCTGGCGCGCCCGGACGCCGCCCAGCCCGGACCGCTCCAGGTGGTCGCCCTGCACGACATCACCCGTACCGCCCTGCAACGGGCCCGGCTGCGCGGCCCGGAGCTGACCATCACGGCGGAGCTGGCCCCCTGGTACGTACGCGCCGAACCGGCGGCCCTGGAGCGGGCGGTCGTCAACGTCCTGGACAACGCGGTGAAGTTCAGCCCGGCCGGCGGCACGATCGACGTGGTCCTGCACCGGGGCGAGCTGACGGTCCGCGACCACGGCCCCGGCATCCCCGCCGACGAACTCCCCCACGTCTTCGAACGCTTCTGGCGCTCCCCGTCCGCCCGTCAGCTCCCCGGCTCCGGCCTGGGCCTGTCGATCGTCGCGCGTACGGTCCAGCAGGCCGGCGGCACGATCGATCTGCGCCCCGCACCGGGTGGCGGCACCGAGGCATCGATCAGCCTGCCGGGCGCGCCGCAGCCGCCGCCTGACCCGCCGCAGGGCTGAGCGAGCGGGGAGGGGTGGGAGGGGCGGGCCGGGG